>JAGGRX010000148.1 GCA_021159405.1 Candidatus Bipolaricaulota bacterium
GAAGTCGTAACAAGGTAGCCGTACCGGAAGGTGCGGCTGGATCACCTCCTTTCTAGGGAGTACCTTGCTACAAGCCAGCCTTTCCCCCCGATGGGACCCCGCCCGTGCCCTGTCCACGGTACTTGTGCACGTCCGGAAGTGGACGTTTTTCTTTTTTTCAGGCCCTGGAATTGCCCTGCAGTCGCTCCACCCTTCCTTCGTTTGTCCTAACTTCCTCGTTAGTCTTCCGTTGCCATGCAAAACGTACAGGACAAATGGCTGCTTGCGGGAATCGAGCCGCTTCTTGAGCAGGGTGAACGCGAGGAAATTCCGGCCAGGGAAACCATATATTACCCAGGCACCCAGAGCACCTCCGTGTACTTCGTGGAGGCGGGAAAGGTCAAACTCTCATATCTTGATCCCTCGGGCAAGCGCATCACCCTCGCCCTGCGGGCCGCCGGGGAGCTGTTCGGGGAGATGGCCCTGGTCGGGGAACAGCGCCACCGCCATCACGCCGAAGCCATGGAGGACTCCGTGCTGATCAGGATCCCGCGGGAGAAAATGCTCGCTTGGATCCGGGACCGCCCCGATGTGCTCTACCAACTCCTTCAGCTGTTCGGCCTTTGGATCCGGGACCTGGAGGAGATCGTGGAGGACCTGGCGTTCCGGGATATCCAAGCCCGCCTGTCAAGACAGCTCCTCAGGCTATCGCACGAGTACGGGGTGAAGACCAAGGACGGGATCCTGATCGGCTTCCGCCTCACGCACCGGGATCTGGCGGAGATGATCGGCTCGGCACGGGAGAACACCACCATGGCCCTGAATCGATTCGCCCGTGAGGGGATCCTGAAAAAACGGCGCTACCAGATCATCATCAAGGACGTGGAGGGCCTCAAAGAGAAATGCGGGCCCAGCTAGGGAGTGTGGGGGAGCCCATAGCGACGGAGGAGAGGCCTGATCCCCCCCAGGTAGGCGAGCCGGGGGTCCTCAGGACCAAGGGCCGCCAGGATGAACGCGTAAGCTTGCCGCATGTTTATCGCCCCCTGAACAAGGCGCCTGCTGCCCGCCCCGCGGAGGGCCGCCTCCAGGGCCAGGGATAGGAAAGCTCGTACGTTCTCCAAGGAGAATTTAAGTGCCGCCTTGTCCTCCGGGGGGAGGTCTCGCTGGGCCAGCTCCTGGGCTAGCTCCTTAAGGCGCGGTAATATCCCAGGCATGTCCCCGCTGGCTACCCGGGGATCGAAGTGAGGCCCCTTGCTCCCCTCCAGCACGTCCACCACCCGCATGGCGAGGATGTGCTGATCCCGGCAAGTGGGGGCGGCCGTGGCCAGAGCACAGAAATAGCTCACCTCCACGAGCGAGTCCCGCATCCAAACCAGCTCCTCCACGAGGTCAGCCGCCCAAGGAGGCGGGGCCGCCAGCGCCACCGCCCCGCCCAGGACCGCCAAGGCTACCAATAGCTCCCTCATTGCATCACCTCTATAGCCCACCTCAGGTAGAAAGGCAATCAACGTTCGGTCAACCCCGCCTCATCAGGGGGGATCAACTTGTAGCCGAACCCGGGCACGGTGACGATCATCCCTTCCGCCCCCGGCTGAACCCGCCCCAGGCGCTGCCGGAGGAGGTAGATGTACTGCTTGACGTCCTTGGAGTTGGCGTACCGGGAGTCGGGCCACACCGCTCGCAGGATCTCCCGGTCGGAGAACACCTTCCCCGGAGAGGAGGCAAGCAGCCTGAGCAGGGTGAACTGCTTGGGCGAAAGGCGCACTGGCTCCCCGAACAAAGTTACCAGCTTGCCATCGTCGTAGATCCTCAGGCCCCCGAGCTCCACACTGGGCTGCATTCCCTCCCCGGCCTTTGCAGGGCGCAGGCGGCGCAACACGAGAAAAAGCGCAACCAGGATGAGAAGATCGACCCCCGCGCCCACCCCGGCGGCGAGCAGGATGCGACCGCGGACCGCGGCCTCCAGCCACGAGGCGTCCAGGCCGATGTGCACCAGCCCCCGCGGCCCTTCTTCTAAAGGGAGCGGAAGCACGATGTCGAGGTACTTGTCCCCGGAGGGAAGGGCCAAGAGCCGTACCTTCTCCTGGTCCGTGTCCGAAGGGAGCTCAGGAGGCGACACCCCAGGTAGGTGCTTGTCCACCAGCAGCTCCCCGTCCCAGGAAACCTGCACGAACAGGGTGCTCCCCAGGAGCATGAAGTTAGCGGCCGTGGTCAGCATCTCCCGGTTTCCCGCCGCGATCCAGGCAGCGGCGGCATCGGCGAACGCCCTGGCGTAGGCAAGGCTTCTTTCCTCAAACTCCGCCAGCTCCTGGCCCCCGGAGCGGGCGGCGATCAGCCACACCGCAAGGCCGGTGATGAGAAACAGCCCGGCCACCCCTATGGCCAGGGCCCACCTGGGCAGCCTCGTCAACCGCGCCATGGCCTAAAGGTATGGCCTTGGATGCCGGCGAACAAGCGGGTCAACGCCCCCCTTGATCCGGTTTTGACCTGGAGTAGGTGGTCCTGAGACCGAGGCCGGACCTAGGATGGTGGCGGTCGGCCCAAAGGCCGGCCAGACCAAAACCCATAAGGAGAAGGAGGTAGGACATGCGTAATAAGGTACTTGCGGTGATCATCGTCGGGGTACTGGGTGCCCTGGCCTGGGCCCAGCCCGTCCCCGGAGGCATGTCAGGGATGGTGCGGCCGGTGCCCCCGGAGCGGCTGGTGACTGCCCTGTCCCAAGAGATGGATTGGCTGAGAGGCCTATCCATAGATGCCCCAGGCTGGGACAAGGCCCTGTCCGCCCTTGAAGGGGCGGTGGAGAAGCTCGTGGCTGCCGATACCCCTTCGCTCGAGCTCTTGGCGCAGGTGGACGCCGCCCTGGACTTAGTGATGGACATCTTGGAACGGACCGCGTTTCAACGGGTCCGAGCACGCCTGAGGGAGGCCCGGCAGGGGCCCCCGGAGTGGCTTGAGGATTACCTGGATGAGGCCACCGCCGGGCTGGGCCCGGAGGAGGCCGCCCGGATGCGGGCCACCGTGATCGGTCTGCTCACCGGGATCCGTGCCCAGCTGGAAGGACAGATCCGCGGGCGGCTGGCTGAGGGAGGGCGAATGGGTCCCCGAGGGCTCAGGCCAGCTCCCTTCAAGGGACCGGAAGGCACCCACCAGAAGCTGCCCCCCGAGGTAGAGACTTGGATCCGCGGCTACCTCGCCGGAGCGACCGCCGGGATGGGCGAGGAAGCCGCCCAGAGGACGCGGGAGACTTGCTGGGGGGCAATCAAAGCGGGTTGGGAGTTCCATCAAAAGCAGCAGGCCGCAAGGCGCGATAACCTGGAGCATTTCCTGCGCTTGCGCGGCATCGCCGCAAGGCTAGACCTCCTCATCATCAAGCAGACCAGCCAGTGAGCGAAAAGGGGGGTGCCCGCTGGGCACCCCCCTTTTCACCCCCCCTTAGGTTTCAGCCGTGAAGGATCCTGTCCAGGAATACCTCCTCAGGTACCGCCCCTTCAAAGCTGGTGGTCTCGTTGATCACAACTTTCGGCACGGCCATGACCTGGTAGTGATCGGCCAGGATGGGAAACTCATTTGCCATCACCATGTCCGCCCGGACCCTTTCCGAGAGCATGGCGAACTTGTGGGCGGTCCTCACCGCCACCGGGCAATAGGGACATGCGGGGGTCACGAATACCTGGATGTGGATATCCCGATCGATCTCCCCGAGGCCCTGTCGTACCTGTTCAGGCAGGTCCACCGTCCCCCTCCCCACGTCCAGGATGTCCTCGATCAAGGAGGCGAACTCGTACCCTGAGGGGATCCCGTAGAACCGGATCCCGTAATCCCGCTCCCCTTCTACGATAAGGGCCGGCACCTTGTCCACCTGGTACCTCCGGCCAAGTTCCGGCTCCGCGTCCAGGTCGTGAACCGAAAGGCTCAACCTGTCGCTGATCCCGGCCAGCTCTTCCATGAGCTCCTGCTCCACTTGGCAGGTGGAACACCCCTCCCGCCGGGTGAAGAGCCGCAACGTCACGTCTTTTTCCAGTTTTGAGAACTGTTCCTCCAGGTACTTGCGATCTTCCTCTTGAATGTAGGCCAACTGTTTCAACTCCTTTTCAGTAAAGTCCGAGCAGGGCGTCGATCCGCTCGCGATCGAAGCCGACCACGGTTTCGCCGTCGATCTCCACCACCGGCACCCCTTGCTGACCGGTCTTCGCGATCATCTCCATGGCGGCCTCCACGTTTGTGGAGACATCCACTTCCTCGTACGGAACTCCGCGCTCCTCCAGGTACTGCTTGACGGCCTGGCACCAAGGGCAGGTGGGGGTTGTGTACACGATCACTTTACGTTCCATCGGTCCCAACCTCCTCCTTGAGCCGGCGCAGGAGGTCCTCCCTCAGGATCTCCCCCAGGCGGGGGGTGAGCTTGGGGCAGCGAGTGCGCCCGCGGCGGGTGCGCACTATGAGCCCCGCCCCTTCCAAGGTGCGCAGGTGATAGGACAACGCGGGGCCGGAGAGGTTAAGCCCCCGCGCTATCTCCCCACAGCTGGGGAGCTCCCCCCGGAGGAGGAGCGCCAGGATCTTGAGGCGATCCTCACTCCCCAAGGCGGAGAACTCCCGCGCCAGCGCCTTTATGTCCATCGTCGCGGGAAGTATAGCCAAGCCCGTTCTTTTTTCAAGGATGTTGAAATTCTGAAAATCTTGAAAACACCTGCCCAACCCGTTACCCTGCCGGCGGAGGTCGATATGGAAGCCAAAGTCATCTGGCACACAGGCATGAGGTTTGTGGGCCTTGGCCCTTCCGGCCACGGGGTGATCATGGACGCCTCCCCGGACGTGGGGGGCGAGGACTCGGGCCCCAGGCCCACCGAGCTGCTCCTGTTCGCCCTGGGAGGCTGCACCGGTATGGACGCTGTGTCCATACTGAAAAAGATGCGGACCCCACCCCGCAAGTTCGAGGTCCTCGTCTCAGCGGAAAGGGAACCCAAGCACCCAAAGGCGGTGCGGAAGGTACACCTCACCTACCGGGCCGAAGGGGTGCCCGAGGAGAACCTAAAGAAGGCGGCCCAGCTCTCCCAGGAGCGGTACTGCTCCGTTTCGCATTCGCTTTCCGCCAAGCTTTCGTTCTCCGTGGAGGCATTACCCTAAAAGCTCGAGCAGTCGGTCTAGGTCCATGCCTTCCCGGACGAGCTGATCGACCAATCCCAGCTGCCGCTCGCCGGTCAGGGGGAGACGGCCGAGCATCCCCTCAGCCGCCTCGGCCACCGTCATGGTGTCCTGGGGAGCCAAAGCCAAGGTCACTCCTCGTTCGGCGGCGCGGGTGATGATGGCTTGCTCGGGCCTGAGTCCGCCCGTGAGGATGAGAAGCCGTACCCTGGGGAAGGCAAGGGCCGCGGCCTGGATGTCGGTGCGGTCTCCCCCGGTCACCACCCCCAGTTGCCCGGGGATCCGCCGCAGGTACCTAAGGGCCGCCTCGCCCCCCATCGCCCCCACGAGGAACCGCTCCACCTCGGCTGAAAGATCGCCGGTGACGAGCACATCCACACCCAACTCCTCGAGGACCGTGCCCACCTGAACCGCGCGCAGGCGTCGCTCAAAGGGGATTACCCCCAATACCGGAACCCCACGTTCTTCCAGGAACGGCACCACATACCCCCGCACCTCATCGAGCTCCGTGTCCGCTGACACCTCGTTGATGACTACCCCGACTAGCCGAGCTTCATCCCGGATAAGGCGCACGCAAGCCAAGATCCGGTCCACGGTCGGCTCCCCTCGATAACAGGCGACCACCAGGATGGGGGCGGAAAGACGCCTGGCGATGGCAAGATCCGAAAGGCCGGAGAGAAGCCCCCGGCCCAGCCACTCTCGCCCCTCCAGGATCAGATAATCGGCCGCAACATCCAGCACGGACTCGATCCTCTCCCACGCCCCCTCAGGGGGACGCCAGGCACGCGGGGTCTCCCCTCCGAGTACCGGCACCAGCTCCGCCGGGTCCCCCTCGATCCCCAGGGCAGCGGCCACCACCTCGGCATCCCGGTCAAAGGGTCGTCCCAGCCGGTATGTACTTGCCCAGCCCACCGGCTTCCGCCAGGCTACGCTACCGCCCCGGTCCAACAGCGCCCGGGCAAGCCCCACCGAAAGGGAGGTCTTCCCGGCCTTCTCCTCAGCCGCAGCAAGGTAAAGCTTTTTCATGTCCCCTCCTCCCCGGTCACCGTAAGCCTGAGGTCCACCGCCACCACCTTGTCCGGATAGCAAAGGAGCGGGTTTATGTCCAGCTCCACAATCTCCTTGAAATCGGCCGCCAAGCGGCCGAGCCTTTCCACCACCTCCACAAGCCTGGGAACGTCCACCCCTGGCTCCCCCCGCACTCCTTTCAGGATGGGAAAGCCCCGGATCCTGTGCACCAGGTCCTCGGCCTCCCCAGGGGAAAGGGGGGCTACGGCAAACGCCACATCCCGCAGCACTTCCACGTGGATCCCTCCCAAGCCAAACATCACCAACGGTCCGAAGGTGGGATCCCGCACCATCCCCACGATCACCTCCCGCCCCGGGGGCAGCAGCTCCTGAACGAAGATCCCCTCCAGCCGGGCATCAGAAAACTTCCTCCGGATCTGCCGCAGCATCATAGCCGCCGCCTCCTCCACCCTCTCACTCTCCACTCCCACCAGGACCCCGCCCACGTCGGATTTGTGCGAGATTTCCGAAGAAACGACCTTGAGCACTACCTTTTCGCCCAGATGCTGGGCCAGCTGGGCTGCCTCCTCCGGGGTACGGGCGAGCCCCCCTCGGGCCGTGGGAATCCCGTAAGCGGAAAGGACCTCCATGGCCTCCAGCCCCAGGCGGGGTCTGTCCTCGGCGATGGCCCGACGCACGATCTCCTCGACTCGGGCCCGGTCGACGGCAAGTGGGCGTGGCTCTTCCCTGGGCCGCCTTTGGATCTCCAAATAGTCACATAGCACCCGCAACGTCCGGACGGCCCGGGCCGGATCGAAGAACGAGGGAATGCCGGCCTTCCGAAGCAGCTCCTCTGCTTCCTCCCCGAGCTTCCCAGCCATGAAGCTGCACACAAAGGGTTTTTCGAACTTTTGCCTTGCCCAAGCCAAGATCTCGGCCAGCTCGGCAAACGTGAGGATGGCCACCGGGGCCGACAAGGCCACCACCATGTCCACGTTTGGATCGCCGGCCACCAGCCTCACCGCCTCCTTGTACCTGTCGGCGTGGGCGTCGCCCAAGATGTCCACCGGGTTGTAGATGTTGGCGGCCTTCGGCATCCTGTCGGCGAGCCTGCGGGCCGTATCCTCCGTGAAGCGGGCCACCTCGAGCCCCTCCCACTCCACGGCGTCGGCGGCCATGACCCCTGCACCGCCGGCGTTGGTGACGATCCCCACTCGTCTTCCCTTGGGCAAAGGCTGCTTGGCCAGGGCGTAGGCGTAGTCGAAAAGCTCCTCCACGTTTTGTGCCCGGATGATCCCTGCCTTTCGGAAGGCCGCCTCGTAGGCCTGGTCGGCCCCGGCCATGGTACCGGTGTGTGAAGACACCGCCCGGGCGCCGGCCTCGGCCCGCCCGGCCTTGAGCACCACCACCGGTTTCTCCTTCGTCACCTCCCGGGCGGTGCGGATGAAGGCCTCCCCATCCGACACCCCCTCAAGGTAGGCCACAATCACCCGGGTCTGGGGATCGCGGGCAAAGGCGGAGAGGAAATCCACCTCCGTGAGTACGGCCTTGTTCCCAAGGGACAAAAAGTGTGAAAACCCAAGGCCCTCGTGCCAAGCCCAGTCCAACACCGAGGTGCAGAACGCCCCGGACTGGGACATGAACGCGATTTCTCCGGGCAAAGCCCCCCGGGGGGCGAAGGTGGCGTTGAGCCCCACCCGCGTGGAGATAAGCCCAAGCACGTTGGGCCCAAGCACGTTCAACCCATACCTTTGGGCGATCTCCACCAGCTCCCGCTCCCTTTTCGCCCCCTCCTCCCCTGCCTCCTTGAACCCAGCCGAGACCACCACCACATTCCTTATCCCCCGCTCCCCACAGGATTTGAGCACCCCGGCCACGTGCTCGGCGGGGATCACCACCACCGCCAAGTCCACGGGCTCAGGCAGCTTCTCCACGCTGGCCACACAGGGCCGTCCCAAAAGCTCCGTGTACTTGGGGTTGACCGCGTAAACGGGTCCGGCGAACGATGCTACAACGTTGGCGAATAGAGCGTGGCCGACCTTGCCGGGGGTGCCTGAGGCCCCGATGACAGCGACCGAACCGGGAAACAGCAGCCCCTCCAAATTGCGTTCCATGGCTCCCCCATGGTAGCCGCCTCCACAGAACTTCCACAACCTGTCCACAGTTTCTCGACCTTGCGAAGCTAAAGTATCCACGGTTTAAGCGGTAAGGCCTAAAAACGCGGGAGCCCAACACCGCCAAAGCCGCCCACCCGCCGGAGGGGGGTCTGGGCGAAAACCACCCTAGACCCCCCTCCCCCTGGAGGTTAACCTCGTGAAGATGCGGAAGATCTTGCTGGTGGAGGACGAGCGGCGAATCGCCCGCATGGTGCAAGCTTATCTGGCGCGGGAGGGTTACCGGGTGGAGGTGGCCTTCGATGGGGAGGAAGGCTGGAGCCAGTTCCAAGCGCTGGCCCCGGACCTTGTCATCCTGGACTTGATGCTCCCCCGCCTCCACGGCTTGGAACTCGCCCGTCGAATTCGCAGCGAGTCGAACGTCCCCATCATCATGCTCACCGCCCGGGCGGAGGAGGCGGACCGGGTGGCCGGCCTGGAAATGGGGGCGGACGATTATGTGACCAAGCCCTTCTCGCTTAGGGAGCTCGCCGCCCGGGTGCGGGCCGTCCTGCGCCGGGTGGAAGGCGCAGGGAACCGCGAGGTCATCGAAGCAGGCCCCCTCAAGATCGACCTGGCAGCACGTGAGGTGTACCTAGGGGAGAAGCCGGTGGAGCTCACCCCCACCGAGTTCGATCTCCTCTCCTTCCTCGCCCGGCACCCAGGGCGGGTGTTCACCCGCAGGGAGCTCCTTGAGGCCATACAGGAGCGGGCTTATGCCTCCCTGCCCCGCACCATCGATTCTCACATCAAGAACCTCCGCCGCAAGATCGAGCCTGAGCCCACCAAGCCCACGTTCATCCTCACCGTCCACGGGGTGGGCTACAAGTTCCGCCCTGAAAAGGGGGGATAGGTATGTCCTTTGGCTGGAAGCTTGTTGGGGCACTGGTCATCACCGCCGTCTGTGCCGTGACGGGCACTTATCTTCTCACCACCCGCAGCGTGAGCACCAAGTTCGACGAGTTCAGAGCCCAGGACCTGCAAGTGGCCGCACAAGACCTGGCCGGGCTGCTCGGCGAGTATTGGCAAGCCCAAGGGTCGTGGGCTGGCGTTGAGAAGCTGTTTGCCGCCAAGGTGTTCGTGCGGAGTCGAGGACAGGTGATCTACCAGAAAAGCCTCCTCGGACGCTTCGCCTTGGTGGATCAGAACATGAACGTGGTGGCGTGCGCGGAGGAAGGATGGGAGCGGCGATTGCCCCCGGAGAGGCTTCATGAGCTGACGTCCCAGGGGATCCCGGTGACGGTAGGGGGAAAGAGGGTGGGGACCCTGGTCCCCTTGGACCCAGCGGCGCTTACCCCCTTGGAGCAGGACTTCCTCCGGTCCGTACGGCGGGCGGCCCTGGTGGGAGGGGCCGTGGCTTTGGCGGTGGCCGCAATCCTGGGATCGCTTTTGATCGTGCAGCTTTCGGCGCCGCTGCGTCGACTGATCCGGGCCACGGAACGCATCGCCCACGGTGACCTTGCCCATCGGGTGGACGTGCGGAGCCGGGATGAGATCGGCCAGCTGGCCATGGCCTTCAACCGCATGGCAGAGGCCCTGGAGCGCTCCGAGACGGCCCGTAAGAACCTACTTGCCGATGTGGCCCACGAGCTCCGCACCCCGCTCACGGTGATCCAGGGGAACCTGGAGGCCATGCTGGACGGGGTGTTCCCCCTCACCCCAGAATCCCTGGCCCCGGTGTACGACGAGACGCTGCACCTGGGAGCCCTGATCGAGGACCTGCGCGTGCTCACCTTGGCCGAGGCAGGGCATTTGCCGCTTGCCACAGAAGAGCTCGATCTTGCGGAGCTTGTGCAGGGGGCATGTGAGGCCGTCAGGCCGGCTGCCGCCGACGAAGGGGTGGAAATAGAGGTTGCCGTGGAGCCCGGTCTCAAGGTCAAAGCAGACCCCATCCGCATCCGTCAAGTACTGAGCAACCTGCTTGCCAACGCCCTGCGCCACTCCCCACCGGGGAGCACCATCCACGTGCGCGCCCTGCGCCAGGGCTCGGAGGCCTGGGTTTCGGTACGGGATGAGGGCCCGGGGATCTCGGAGAAGGACCTGCCCCACATATTTGAGCGTTTCTACCGCGGCGACAAGGCCCGCTCTGGGGAGGGCACCGGGCTGGGCCTGGCCATCGCCCGGGAGCTCGTGCGCCTGCACGGGGGACGCATCTGGGCCAAAAACGACAGGGGCGCGGTGCTCACCTTCAGCCTCCCTCTTGTTGCAGAAAATACCTCCAAAACGTAACATCAAGCCGCAATGGATGACAGCCTTACCTTTCACAGTCCGAGCCTTGGGCCACTTGCCTTCTCCCAGGTGATAGATGAGATCGTGGGCATGATGGCTGCTGACCCCAAGGCCGAGTACCAGCTCGTGGTGGGCACCGACTCCCAGACTTACCACGACACGGCCGATTACGTGACCGCTATCGTGGTGCACCGGGTGGGGAAGGGGGGTCGGTACTTCTGGCGCCGCAGCCGTGAGCCGCGCCCCAAGAGCTTGCGGGAACGCATCTGGCGCGAGGCCTGGCTTTCCTATGAGGTGGCCCAAATGGTGATCGGTGCCTTAAGGGAGAGGGAGGTGTTGGGATTTCACCTGGAGATCCACGTGGACGTGGGCCGGGCTGGCCGCACGCGGGAACTGGTGGAGGAAGTGGTGGGGATGATCATCGGGGTGGGACTTCCGGTCCGCACCAAGCCCGACGCGTACGCCGCTTCCACCGTGGCCGACAAGCACACCTAGCTGAACCCCACGAAAACGTAGGTTTTCGCAGGCCTCCAAAATAAGGGTCAGTTCTCGGCAAGGCCGTGGACTATCCGATAGGCTTCCCGGCGGGGGATGCCAAACTCCTCGGCCACCTTCTTCACCGCCTCGCCTGGAGAAAACCCGCAATCAAGTAGCTCCCGGAACCTTTTCCGCATGGGCTCAGGCTCAGGTTCTTCTTTCTCCTTCAGGTCCGCGGGGGCGATGAGGAGGACGAGTTCCCCCTTCACCCCACCCCGCCTCTTTACCTCCGCAAACACCTCCTCCGCGGTGCCGTGGATGAACTCCTCGTAGACCTTGGTGAGCTCTCGAGCGAGCACCAGGGGGCGCCTGGGGAACAGGCGAGCAAGCTCCTCCAGGGTGGAAAGGACCCTGTGGGGGGACTCATAAAGGATCGCGGTGTAAGGGAGCTCTGAAAGGCTCTCCAGGACTTTCTTCCTTGGACCTGACTTGCGGGGGAGGTATCCCAAAAACAAGAACCGGTCAGGGGGAAGCCCGGAGGCCACAAGTGCAGCCAGGAATGCCGACGCCCCAGGGACCGGAACCACCTTGATCCCTTCAGCCAGGCACGCTCGCACCAAGGGGTAGCCTGGGTCCGAGATGAGCGGGGTGCCCGCGTCGCAGACAAGCGCCACGTCCTTCCCCTCGCGGAGGACCCGGAGCACTCCCTCCACGCGGGCCTCCTCCACCCCTTGGTACAGGCTGGGCGCAAACGGCGTGTGGATGTCGTAGTGGGAAAGGAGCTTGCGGGTATGGCGGGAATCCTCCCCCACGATGAGGTCCACCTCACGCAGGACGCGTAGGGCCCGCAAGGTGATGTCCTCAAGGTTCCCGATAGGGGTAGCGCACACGTACAAGGTGCCAGGCATCAGGGGATTATAGCTTGCGATGCCCCCGCCCCCGCGCTATCGTGTTTCTCCCATGAAGGAAAAGCTGGAGGAGCTTAAAGGGCGTCTGCTTCGACTCGAGGAGTGGATGGATATCCCAGGCCTTAAGGATCGCATCGCCGCCTTGGAGCGGGAGATGTCCCGGCCCGGCTTCTGGGAGGATCGGAACGCGGCGCAGGCCAAGGCCCGGGAGCTGGAGGCGGCCAAGGAGCGCCTCTCCGAATACGCTCGGTTGCGCGAGGCCTTGGAGGAAACCGAGGTCCTGTGGCAGCTCGCCGAGGAGGAGGGGGATGAGGCCACCCTGGCCGAGGCAGAGGCACGTCTGGAAAGGCTCGGGCAGGAGCTTGAGCGGGCACGCGTAAAGGTGCTTCTCTCGGGTCCCTATGACCGGAACGATTGTTTCCTTGCCCTCAACGCCGGGGCCGGGGGCACGGACGCCCAGGACTGGACCGAGATGCTCCTCCGCATGTACACCCGGTTCTGCGAGCGCCAGGGCTGGGGGGTGCGGCTGGTGGACGAGACCCCGGGGGAGGAAGCCGGCCTCAAGTCCGCCACCCTGGAGATCAAGGGCCCCTACGCCTACGGGATCCTAAAAGGGGAGACCGGGGTGCACCGCCTGGTGCGCATCTCCCCCTTCGACGCCGCCCGCCGGCGCCATACCTCGTTCGCCTCGGTCACCGTGACGCCCCAGGTACCGGAGGAGGACGTGGACATCGCCGAGGATGACATCAAGGTGGAGGCCTTCCGGGCCGGCGGACCTGGCGGCCAGCACATGCAGAAGAACGAGACCGCGGTGCGCGTCACCCACATCCCCACCGGGCTCGTGGTGGTGTGCCAAAACGAGCGCTCCCAGTACCAAAACAAGCTCACCGCCCTCAGGATCCTCAGGGCACGCCTCAGGGCGCTCATGGAGAAGGAGCGGGCCAAGAAACTGGAGGAATTGCGGGGGAAACTCTCGGAGATCGAGTGGGGCCACCAGATCCGGTCCTACGTGCTCCAGCCCTATCAACTAGTTAAGGATCACCGCACCGGGATGGAGGCAGGAAACGTCCAAGCGGTGCTTGACGGGGACCTTTGGCCGTTCATCTGGGCCTACCTGGAGGGAGCGAAAGGCGACGGCGAAGGAAGCGCTTGAGCTGGCGGGACTCCCTAGGGATCAACCCGTTCCTCGAGGAGCTTGGGCAGCGCGTTGGAAGGTTAAGGGCGCCTTGAGTCAAGCCAAGCCTGGAGGATGAGGACCGCGGCGAGTTCGTCGCGCACCTTCCGCTTTTTTTTCTCCCTGAACCCCGCCTGGGAGAGGACACGGTCCGCCTCCACCGTGGTCAGCCGCTCGTCCAGGTACTCGACCGGAAGCCCGGCCCGCTCTGACAAGGCTTCGGCGAACGCCCGCACCTTGGCCGCCTGCTCCCCTTCGCTTCCGTCCATGTTCAAGGGAAGGCCCACCACGATTTTCTCTACCCGTTCTCTACGGCAAAGCTCAACAAAATAGGAAAGGTCTTCTTTTTCCCCCTGGCGGGTGTACACTCCCCGTCCCTGGGCCACGGTCCCGGTTTCATCTGAGAGGGCGATCCCTATACGCCGATCGCCCACGTCCAGCCCCAAAAACCTCATGAGCTCGAAAGGATGGAGAGGGCCCGGCGGATCATCTCCTCCACCGGGGCATCAGGGCACTCCCGCCGGAGCCGGTCAAGCGCCTTTCTGGCCTCGGACTCGGAGAAGCCCAGGGCCTTGGAGGTGAGGGCGCGGAGGACCACCTGCTCCTTTTCCCCAAGCGGGGTGATGACCGGCGGCGCTATCTTGGACAGGCGTCCGGCGAGCTC
Source organism: Candidatus Bipolaricaulota bacterium (assembly GCA_021159405.1). GTDB lineage: Bacteria > Bipolaricaulota > Bipolaricaulia > Bipolaricaulales > Bipolaricaulaceae > 64-32. Next base: position 13,735 of record JAGGRX010000148.1, read on the forward strand.
CACCATCACCCGCTGGGCCGTGCGCCTCCCGATCCCCTTCACTTGCTCCAAGGCCGAAAGGTCCCCGTTCCTCACCGCGCTGGCGAGCTCCTCCGGGGGCAGGGCGGACACGATCCGGAAAGCGAGCCGGGGCCCGAGCTGGGGCACCGAGAGGAGCCCGGCGAACATCTCCCGCTCCTCCCGGGTGGCAAAACCGTAGATCTCAAAGGCGTCTTCGCGCACAACCAGGTGCGTAAACAGCCGCACCAAGGCCGGGTCCGTGTCCTTTACGGTGCGGGGGGGGACCGTGACCTTGAGCCCTACCCCGCCCAAGGAAAGCACCAAATATTCCTCCCCCTTCTCCGCCACCGGCCCTTCCACGTACTCAAGCATCCTGCTCACTCCTCTTCCACTTGCGCCCATGGGGAAAGTTTTCCTTTAAGCTCTTTAAGTTTCGTCTCAGGGAGCGAAAGGGTAAGGCTAGGCATCCCATCGTATCCCTGCTCAAGGACCCTTGCACCCAGCCGCCCGGCCAAAGCCAGGGCCTCACCTAGTCTATCGGCAGGCACCCGGACTCTAACTAAAGCCTCGGGAACCTCCTCCACCACCCCGGCGGCGGTGATGGCCGCCCTTGCGGCCTCCCGGTATGCCCGGGCTAGCCCTCCCACCCCCAGTTTCACCCCGCCGAAGTAGCGTACCACCACCACGAGCACGTTCCAAAGCCCCTCGCCCTCAAGGAGCTGGAGGATGGGCCGGCCGGCCGAACCCGCGGGCTCACCCGCGTCGTCGGCCCGCGCCCGCTCCCCCTCCCGGCCGCGGATGCGGTAGGCATACACGATGTGCCGGGCGTCATGGTAACGCCGCCTGAGGGCCGCAAGGTGCGCCTCGACCTCCTCCGATGAGCAGACCGGGAAGGCAAACGCCAAAAACCGCGAGCGCTTTTCGGTGAGCTTTGCCTGCCCGGCCTTAGCGATCGTCCGCATCGAAGGAAAGGGGCGGCTCCTCCCGGGCAAGCGCTTCGATCTCGCGGAAGGCGCGATCCACCTTTTCCTCTTCCCCTGAGAGGAGGAGCACCACGGCGGCTTCTCCAGCGCCTACCCCACCGCTTGCGATGTGTGTGGCCTCAACCCCGTAAAGGAGGCTTGCCGCCTCCGTCTCGGTGACCACGGTCCCCACCAGGGGATACAGGCCCACGGGAAGGCCTGTGGCCCGCACCCTTTGTGCCCCAAGCTCACGAGCCAGGTCGGCCACCCGCCGGTGGATGCTCTTGATCCGGGAGATGGGGATCACGATCTCCACCCCCCGGGCCAGGGCCGCGGCCGCGTACCTGCCCACCGTGCCACCGGTCCCAGAGGCCATGAACACCCCGCATACCCCGTCCGGATCGAGGACGTTCCCGCCCTTTATGATCACGTCCCCGGCCTTGAGGCGCGCCAGGACCTCCTCCGGGGAGAGCTCCACCGGCCGGCCGCGCTCCAGCACGAGCTCCCGCCCCCGCCTCTCGGCCGGGACCACCGCAAGCTCCCGCCCGATGTAACCGGCGCAGTGGGCAGCCTTGTCCACTGGACGTCCCAGAAGCTCCTCGGCCACGTAGGCGTTGGTGGTCCCCAGGGTGACGACCACCAGCCCTTCTTCCAAAGCCCGTCTCACGCAGGGTAAGGCAGCCACCCCCCGGGCGATGAGCCGCTTGGCCGCCGCCGGGGGCAACACCACCACCGCTTTTGCCTCGCTTCTCATGCCCATGCTATAAACCTAGCGAACACGCCCAGCTTTGGCAAAGGGGGTGGACATATAACAAGAGAGGGTCGGGCCGAGCTCCGCTGCCGGAAGCGGAAAAGGGGTATAGCTTGAAGGCGGCGGTCCTCCTCGCCATGTTGGCGATCCCTTGGGGGGCGGTTGCTCAAGGGGTAAGCGCTGGCCTATGGTTTGACACCTTGAACATAACCGAGACGAAGGCGCTGCTTTCACAGGCCGAAAGGCTCGACCTTCCAGAGGAAGCCCGGGAGGAGCTTTCAGCCATACTGGGCAAGCTGCCAGACCTTGTCCCCATGCCGCTTGCCGGTATCTCCTTGGGGATCCCGGTCGGGCCAGTGGAGCTCCAGCTTGCGGGGGCCCTGCTCACGGACGGGCTCCTGCGCAACGTTGGCTTGTGGCCTGCTTACGGGATGGATTTGGCCGAGTCCGTTCACCTTGACTTCATGCTCCGGGCCTATCATTTGGCCCTGGGGGTCTCCCCCAGGCTTGACCTCGGCAACGTCGCCTTCGCCCTGGCGGCCGGCCTCTCCCTCTCGGGAGGGGACCTTTCCCTCCAGGTCGCGATGGATGAAGAAGAGCTGGGGTGGGATGCGATCGGGGGAACCCTGGGAGCCCGGCTTGAACTCGGCCTTCCTTTCTTGCGCCTGTTTGCCTCGGGGGCGATCTTCTTCCCCTGGGGACAAATTGAGGACGCCTGGGGCGCTTTCGTCGGCCCTTGGCAGGGGAAAATGGGGGTGGTGATCAGGTTTTGATCGACGAGGCGAGGTTGATCGAGCTGGCAGTGGAAGCGCGCAAGAGGGCCTACTGCCCCTACTCGAACTTCCCGGTGGGGGCGGCCCTGCTTGCGAAGGACGGCAGGATATTCACCGGCTGCAACGTGGAGAACGCCTCTTTCGGGCTCACCGTGTGTGCCGAGCGGGTGGCGCTGCTTAAGGCCGTCTCGGAGGGGGCAAGGGAGTTCGTCGCGATCGCCATCGCCTGTGGGGAGGGACCATGTCCCCCTTGTGGGGCCTGCCGGCAGGTGCTCTACGAGTTCGCCCCGGAGCTCCTGGTGATCATGACGGATGGGGAAGGGAAGGCGGTCCGACGGGGGACCCTCTCCGCCCTCCTCCCCTTGGCCTTCGGTCCCCCGCAGCCACCAGGAAACCGCTGAGCCTAGTAG
>JAGGRX010000003.1 GCA_021159405.1 Candidatus Bipolaricaulota bacterium
GTGCAGGTCCTCCGCCACCAGGCCGCGGGCGTAGAGGGCGCGACCTGCACTGGATAGCTGGCGAGCCTCCTGGAAAGCGGTTCGAATGCCAGGTCCAGATACGCTACCGCGCCCCCGCTGCCCGCGCCCAGGTGGCGCTCGAAGGGGACAAAGCCCGGGTGGAGTTCCAGGAGCCCCAACGGGCAGTTACCCCGGGGCAGGCGGCCGTGTTCTACCGGGGGGAGGAGGTGTTGGGAGGGGGGATCATCGCTCAAGCCCTGTCCCGCTGAGACACAAAAAACCGGCGCCTGTGGAAGGGCGCCGGCCGAAAGGATCCTTATAGACTCTGGCCTGTGGAAAGGCCGGCCAGTTCCTCCTCTACCACCTTGCCCAGGCGGCGGATGCCCTCTTCGATCTCTTCCCGTGTGGCCTCGGAAAAGCAAAGACGGAGCGTGTTCTTGCCGCTTCCGTCCACGAAGAACGGGGTCCCGATCACGTAGGCCACCTTGTGCTCAAGCGCCCGCTTGAGCATCCTCTCGGTATCCACCTGCTCGGGAAGCCGCACCCAGAGGAACAAGCCCCCTTCCGGCCTGGTCCAGGAGATGCCCTCTGCCTTGGGCATATACCGCTCCAGGGCCTGGAGCATGGCGTCCCGCTTGAGCCGATAGTGCTCACACAGCTTGCGCACGTGGGCCGAAAGATCGTGCTCCAGCATGAACCGGGCGGCGATGCGCTGGATGAGCGCGGAGGTGCAAAGGTCGGTGGCCTGTTTCATGGTGACCACCTTCTCCACCAGCTCCTTGGGCCCGGCTAGCGCCCCCAGCCTCAAGCCCGCGGCCAGCACCTTGGAGAACGTGAACAGCACGATCACCCGCTCCTCATCCAAGGCCGCCACGGGCGGCACGGGCTCCCCGGAGAACCGCAGCTTGCGGTAGGGCATGTCCTCGACCACCAAAAGCCCCTCCCGGGAAGCGATCTCAAGGAGCCCCTTTCGTTTTTCCAACGACCAGGTGATCCCCGAGGGGTTTTGGAAGTCGGGCACCACATAGATGAGCTTGGGCCGATGGCCCTCTTTCCTGGCGCGGGCGATCGCCCCCTCAAGGTGGTCAAGGTCCATGCCGTCCTCAAGAAGCGGGATCCCCACGAGCTGGGCCTCCAATGCCCGGAAGGCTTGGATGGCCCCAAGATACGTGGGTAGGCTCACGAAAACAGCGTCGCCGGGGTCAATGAACGTCTTGGCCACGAGATCCAACCCCTGCTGGGAGGCGCTGGTGATGATCACCTGGTCCATCTCGTAATGGAGCCCATCCTGGGAAAACCAGTCGATGAGGGCGGCCCGCAAGGGGCGCTTGCCCTCTGTCGTCGTGTACTGGAGCGATTTCTTGTAGTTGTTCAGGATCTCATCTGCGGCGAGCTCTGCCAGGATCTTGCGCGGGAAGGTGTCAGGATCCGGCAACCCTCCGGCGAACGAAATGATCTCCGGCTGCTCGGTGAGTTTTAAGAGCTCCCGAAGTACCGATCTTCGCGCCTTTGAGGCGCGGCGGGCAAATAGCGAACTCATAAAAACCACCCCTTTCAGTGGATTAACGCACAAAAGAGCGGGGCCAGAAGGCACGACATAAAGCTGCCCAGCACTGCCCCCCCGATCACGTCCATGGGGAAGTGTTCCCGTAGGTAGATCCTGGACAGCCCGATCGCCCCGGCAACGAGATAAGTGAGGAGCACGTTGGGCCAGGCCGGATAGAAGAAAGCGATGAGATAGGCGATCCCAAACGCGGTGGTGGCGTGCCCGGAGGGGAAGGCGTGGATATCCAGGGCGGCTGTGCGGCTGGGGTAGACATGGCCCAGCCGCGTCGGCCTGGGTCTGGCAAAGAAGGCCTTGAACAGGCGCAGCACGGTGATCTCCACCATGACCACGGCCAAGGATACGAGGACATTCCTGTGGTCAGAAGGACCGCCGAACAGGATCAGATACAGGGCCAAAAGCCCCCAGATGTAGCCGTCCCCCAGGTAGGTGGCCAGGACCCAGATCCCGTCCAGTCGCCTGAGAAACGGGTTTTCGCTCACCCATTCCAGGGCCAGCTCGTCCCAAGCCAGCGCCCGTTCTCCCAGGCGATCGAGGAAGTTCCCCAGGCGAACGGCCACCGAACCTGTGCCGATCATCTTCTCTCCCCCACAAGCGGAAAGGCGATGACCTCGCGGATGCAGGTGGCGCCGGTGAGCACCATCACCAAGCGGTCGATGCCGATGCCTATCCCAGCTGCCGGGGGCATCCCCTGTTCCAGGTCCCGCAAGAAGTCCTCGTCGATCCTCTGGGCCTCCTCATCCCCGGCGGCCCGGAGGCCCTCTTGGGCCAGGAAGCGCTGCCTTTGTTCGTCCGGGTCGTTGAGCTCGGAGAAGGCGTTGGCGATCTCCATGCCAGCGATGAAAAGCTCGAATCGCTCGGTGAGCTCCGGCCGGCCCCGCTTCCTTTTGGCCAAAGGTGAGATATCGATGGGGTAGTCCACCACGAAGGTAGGGTTCCATAGAGCAGGCTGAGCTTGCGTCTCGAGTAGGTACTCGATCACCTTCCCTTTCGGCCCCTCCTTCAGGTGTTCGGGAACCTCGATCCCCTTTCGCTCAAGTTCCTCCAAAAGCTCGGGAAGCGGCTTCTCTGGATCGGCCCCGCTCGTCTCCGCTACGAGCTCGAGCAAGGGGACCCGACGCCACGGTCGGGAAAAGTCCACCTCGCGACCGTCGTATTCTAGCCGGTGGCCTCCGCTTACAGCAAGGACACACCGCTCGATCATCTCCTCGGCGAGGGCCATGGCGTCCTGGTAGTCCGCGTATGCCTGGTAGGCTTCCAGGGCGGTGAATTCCGGATTGTGTTCGGTAGAGATCCCCTCGTTGCGGAAGTTCTTGCCGATCTCGTACACCCGCTCCAAGCCCCCCACGAGCAGTCGCTTGAGGTAGAGTTCCGGGGCGATCCTCAGGTAAAGGTCCCGGTCAAGCACGTTGTGATGGGTCACAAATGGGCGTGCCATGGCCCCGCCCGGGATGGGCTGGAGGATGGGGGTCTCCACCTCGATGAACCCCCGGTCGTCGAGGAAGGAGCGGATCGTCTTCAACACCAAGGCCCGCTGCTTTAGAATCCGGCGGCTGTTTTCGTTTACGATCAGGTCCAAAGCCCGGTGGCGATAGCGTTTCTCCACGTCCTGAAGGCCGTGCCACTTCTCCGGCAGCGGCCGCAGCGACTTGGCCAAAAGCTGGTAGCCCTGGACCTCCACCGACAGCTCCCCGGTCTTGGTGGTGATGACCTCGCCCCATGCCCCTACGATGTCCCCGAGATCGAGCATGTCCACGAACAGGCGATAGGACTCATCCCCCAACGACCTTTGGGAGACGAAGAGCTGGATGGTACCGGTGCGGTCCTGGAGCACGGCGAAGGCGATCCGGCCCATCCGCCGGAGGGCCATGATCCTCCCTGCCACCCGGACCTCGGTGCCGGTGCGGGCCTCCGGGCCGAGGTCGGGGAAGGCAGCCCTCACCTCCACAGCGGTGTGAGTCCGCTCGAACCGATAGGGGAAGGGATCGATCCCCAGGGCGCGAAGGCGGGACAGCTTCTCGCGCCGGGCCGCGATGAGGTCGGCCTCAGCCATCAGCCCCTCTCGATCCCCAGGATGCGATACTTGAGCTTCCCCGCAGGGGTCTGCACCACGATGGTCTCTCCCCTGGAGTGCCCCATGAGGGCCTCCCCAACCGGAGAGTCGATCCCAATTCGATTCCGAAGGAGATCCACCTCGGCCGGAGACACCAGGGTATAGGTCTCAAATGCCCTGGTCTCGGTGTCCTCAAGGGTCACCCGGGTGCCGATCCCCACTTGGTCGGCTCGGATCTCGTCCTCGGAGATGATCCGGGCGTTCTCCAAAAGCTCCCGCAGGCGGCGTACCTCCCGCTCGATGAATTCCTGCTCTTCCTTGAGGTAGATGTACTCCTTGTTCTCCCTAAGGTCACCCCCATGGGCTTTGGCCTCCTTGAGGCGCTCAGGGATCTCCTTGTAGAGCCTGTGCTCAAGACGCTCCAGCTCTGCTTTGTTTCGCTCGTAGCCCTCTTTCGTCAGGAGTATCTCCTGGGCCATTCCACACCTCCCTGAACTCCTGCAAAAACCTGCGGGCGATCTCCCCAGGCCGGAGGCAGGCTACCTCGGGCCGGGGGATCACCACCACATCGCAGTGTGCAAAAAGCTCCTTGTGTGTCCTGAAACCCTCTCGCACACCCCTCCGTATCCGGTTGCGGACCACGGCCTTGCCCACCTTGCGACTCACGATGACCAAAAGCCGCGGGGTGGGGTCCTCCTTTCTCAGGATACGGAAAGAGAACATGCTCCCGTCCCGGCGGACCCCCTCCCGAAACACCCGGTCGATCTCACTCCGAAGCCTTAAGCGGTGAGCCCGCCCAAAGCCCTGATCCTTATCCACGAAAAAGCTTATCCCCCCCTTATCCGGGCCGCAACTGGTGACCAAAAGCCTACCGGAGTATGCTCCCTTGGGATGAAGCGGACCAAGATCGTGGCCACCTTGGGGCCCAGTTCCTCCACCCCTGATGTGATCGCCGCCATGGCGGAGGCGGGGATGAACGTGGCCCGGATCAACGTCTCCCATGGGACGGTTGCACAGCATGAGGCGCTGGCGAGCAGGGTGCGGGAGGTGGCCCGCACGCTGGGGCAGCCCCTGGGCCTCATGCTCGACACCCGGGGGCCCGAGGTACGGGTGGGGAAACTCGCCCAGCCGATGCAGCTCAAGACGGGCGACGAGGTGCTCCTGGGGAGGCGAGGGATACCGGTCAACTACGAGGGGCTGGCGGAAGACGTGCCGGTGGGAGCGCAGGTGCTCCTTGCCGATGGGCGCATTTCGCTTCGGGTGATGGGAAAGGAATCGGGGACCCTGCGCCTTCGAGTGGAACGGGGCGGGGTGTTGGAGTCGGGGAAGAGGGTGAGCGTGCCCGGGGTACGCCTTGCGCTCCCTCCCCTTTCCCCGGCGGACAAGGAGTCCCTCAAGATGGCCCAGGAGCTTTCCTTTGAGTTCGTGGCCCTGTCCTTCGTCCAAGGCCCGGAAGACATAGTGAGGGCTCGCCGGGAGCTGGGTCCTGGGCCGTGGCTGATCGCCAAGGTGGAGACCGCGGAAGCGGTGAAGAACATGGCCAAAATCGTGGCCGCAGCCGACGGGGCCATGGTGGCCCGGGGGGACCTGGGGGTGGAGGTGGACCTATATCGAGTGCCCCTGGTCCAGCGAAAGCTCGTGGACCTATGCAACGCCCACGCCAAGCCGGTGGTGGTGGCCACCCAGATGCTGGAGTCCATGGTGAACTCGCCCGTTCCCACCCGGGCGGAGGTGGCGGACGTGGCTGCCGCTGTGTGGGATGGCGCCGACGGGGTAATGCTCTCGGAGGAGACCGCGGTCGGACGTTACCCGGTGGAGGCCGTCCAGGCCATGGCAGCGGCCTGTCGGGCGGCGGAGTGTGGGGAGGTGGAGATCCGAGTGCCGGGCTTGGCCCCGGAGCTCGTGGGCCAGGTGCCCGCCGCCATCGCCCAGGCCGCCTGCCACATAGCCGAAGAGATAAGGGCGGCGGCCATCGTCTGTGCCACCTTTTCCGGTTGGACGGCGAGGCTCCTTTCCTCCTTCAGGCCCGGGATCCCCATCGTCGCTACCACCCCGGTGGATGAGACGGCGAGGCGACTTACCCTGGTGTGGGGGGTGATTCCCCTCAAGGTAGAACGCCAGAATACCCCTGATGCCCTGGCCGCCGCCGCGGTGGCCGCAGCGAAGGACGAGGGACTGATCTCCCCAGGCGATCGGGTGGTGTTCACCGCCGGGCTTCCCTTCTGGCAAGCCGGCACCACCAACCTGGTGCGGGTGATCGAAGCTTAGGAAAGCCAGGTCTATTTTTAGAACGGAACCTCTCCTTCCTCCGGCGGGGCTTCTTGAGGAGTCTCCTCCGTCTCCCGCTCCAGGCGTTCGGTGATCCTTTTCACCTGCATCTCCGCCTGGGTGAGCTTCTTCCGGCACAGGCTCACCAGGTTCGCCGCCTCCTCCACCAGGGCGGAGAGCTCGTCGATGTCCACTTCCCCCCGCTCGATCCGTTCCAGGATTTCGTCCAATCGTTTCACCGCCTGGGCATAAGAAAGCTCAGCCCCTTGTTCCATGGCTTTCCTCCCCTCCTTCCGAAAGGAGCTTGAGCACCCCTCTTTTGATCTCCGCCCGGAGCCTGGTGCCCGGAGGAGCCTGGGCGGGGTCGGTCACCACCTTGCCTTCCCTCAGGCGCAAGATGGCAAATCCCCGCTCCACCACCCGCCGGGGGTCCAGGGCATGGAGCCTGTTTTCTCGGGCCTCAAGCCTCTCCTTCTCCCGCAAGAGCAGGGCCAGAGCCCGGGGGCGGGCGAGCTGGGCAGCCTTTGTCACCCTCTCCCATGCCTCATCGAGCTCGCGGCGGGCGGACCTGCGGAGGCGCCCCTGCACCTGCAGGAGGTACTGCCTTTGTCCCCCGAGGGCCGTGCCCACGGCCCTCGGCAGGGCCTGGGAGAGCCGGGTCAGATCGGTTTTGGCGCCCGCGAGGAGAGTTTCCGCGGCCCTGGCCAGCCTGCGAGCCCGCTCCCCCTCCCCCCGCCGGGCCTCAACGAGCCGGGACTCGGCCCGGGACAACACCCCCCTCAGGGTCTCCTCCAGGTGCTCCAGGGTCTCCCGCACCCGATGTACAAGGAGCTGGGCGGCGGCGGTGGGGGTCTTGGCCCGCCAACCCACGTGATCCAATACAGAAAAGTCCTCCTCGTGGCCGATCCCCACCACCACCGGCAGGGGGAACGTGGCCACCGCCCTGCCCAAGGCCTCGGAGTCGAACCAAGCCAGGTCCGTCCGGGACCCCCCTCCCCGACAGATCAGCACCACGTCGAACTCCCCTGCGCGAGCCCGGAACCAGTCCAGGGCGTTCAGCACCGAGGCCTCGGTATAGGGCCCCTGCACCCTGGCCCCGTGCACCACCACCTGAAAGGCGTACCCCGACTCCCTGAGGGTCTTGAGCACGTCCTTTTCCGCGTCCGAGCCCAGGCTGGTGATCAGCCCCACCCGCAGGGGAACAAGCGGAAACGGGAGGGACTTGTTGCGGTCGATCAGGCCCTCTTTAGTGAGCTTTCTGACGATCTCCTCCCGGCGGCGGGCCACCTCCCCCAGGGTGTAGGCCACATCCAGGTCCTTTATCACCACCCGGTAGGCCCCCCAGGGGACATAAAGATCCACCTGCACCAGCACCCTCACCGTGACCTCGTCCTCCAGGCGGAAGGGATCCCCGGCCCGGTGGAGCTTGTACTCTATGGCCTGGCGCACGTCCGGGAACAGGACCGCGTTCACCTCGGCAACGATCTTCCCACCCTCCCCCCGCTCTACCAGCTGGAAGCTGACCACATCCCGATGGGCGGACTTGCCGAACCCGCTTATCTCGCCCACCAACCACAGGGGATTGGGGAACGCGGTTTGGAGGGCGCTCCTCACCTGGACGTTGAGCTGGGAGACGGTGAGGTGGTCCCCGGCCCGGTCCAACTGCTCCTCGTAAAGCTTCAGCGTCCCCTCATCGAACTGGAAACCCTCCGACTTGAGGAGCTCGACCACTGCTACCACGTGCTGGGCCGGCACGGTCCAATATCGCTCCCCGGGGTGAAACTTCCTATCGGGAAGGCCTTTCACCAGGTCCACGAGCCGCCGGTCGTAGTCGAACCGGATGTACAGCCGATCCCCGTCCCTGGCCACCTCTCGCTTGGACATCCCGCCCGTACCCTACCTGAGGGAGAAGCACAGGGCAAGGGCCGGTTTGGAATCCTGAGGGAGGGGACCTAAAATTGAATCCTCTGGAATCCCGATTGGAGGACGAGGTGGACGAAAAGGTTTGGGACGTGGTCATCGTTGGAGCCGGGCCGGCCGGGCTCAGTGCAGGGATCTACGCCCGTAGGGCTGGGCTCTCCTGCCTGATCCTGGAGCGGGCCGTGCCGGGTGGGCAGCTTCTGGAGACCGACCTCGTGGAGAACTTCCCTGGTTTTCCCGAACCCATCCCTGGCCCCGAGCTCATGGACAGGATGAAAAGGCAGGTCGAGCGCCTGGGGGCGGAGATCAAGTCCTGCGAGGCCAAAAGCCTTGCCCGGGACGAAGGCGGGTGGGTCCTCGGGACTTCGATGGGCGAAATCCATGCCCGGACGGTAATCTTGGCCGTGGGGGCCCGCCACAAGGAGCTCCCCGCAAAGGGGGCCAAGGAATTCACCGGCCGGGGGCTTTCTTATTGTGCCACCTGCGACGGCTACTTCTTCCAAGGGAAGCGGGTCCTCATGGTGGGGGCGGGGGACTCGGCCCTCATCGAGGCCCTGTTCCTCGCCAAGCTATGTGAGAAGGTGTTCATAGCGGTACGTCACCCCAAAGAGGACCCCAAGGCCATCCGGGCCGTGGCGGCCCTCAGGGAGCGGGCCTTCCAGAACCCCAAGATCGAGTTCCTGTGGAACGTGGTGGTGGAGGAAATCCGCGGGGAGGGGCGAGTATCCTCGGTGGTGCTGCGGGACCTTTCAACTGGGCAGCTTCGGGAGCTGCCCATCGACGGGGTGTTCGTGAAGATCGGGTATCGGCCTGCCACGGACTGGCTGAACGGGGTGGTCGAGCTCACGCAAGCCGGCTATATTCGCACTGACCCTTGGATGCACACCAGCGCTCCAGGGGTGTTCGCCGCCGGGGACGTGCGGGAGCCGACAGGAAGGTATGCGCAAGCCGTGGTGGCCGCAGCGGAGGGTGCAATCGCCGCCCTGGAGGCGGAGCGCTATATTTCCGAAGGGGGAGGAGCTCATGGCAAAAGGTAACTGGCCTACCATTCCGGAGCTGTTAGCCCAGAGTGCCAAGAGGTACGGGAGGCACATCGCCCTCAGGATGCCGCAGCTAAAGGGGCGTCGGTTCTCGTTCCGGGAGGTCACCTATCGGGAACTGTGGGAGCTTGCGGGGAAGCTGGCCGTGTGGCTCTCAGCTCAGGGGGTGGAAAGCGGCGATCGGGTAGCGATCATCGCCAAGCCATCTGTGGGCTGGGCGGTGGCGTTCTTCGCCATCCAGCGGCTGGGCGCGGTGGCGGTACCCCTGGATGCAAGCCTTCGGCCGGCTGAGATCGCCAGGATCCTGAAGGAGGCGGAGGTCAAGCTTCTGTTTGTGGCGGCCAACCGCTACGAGGAACTCCTGTCCCTTACCGACCAGGTGCCCTCACTGGCCGAGGTGGTGTCGGTGGAGGTCATGCCAGGGGCCCTCTCCCTGTGGGAGGTCCTCCCCGAGGAGGCGAAGGCCCCTCCGGATGTGCGCCCAGACCCGGAAGCCCTGGCCCTGCTCATGTACACCTCCGGCACCACCGGGGACGCCAAGGGCGTCATGCTCTGCCACCGGAACATCGCATCAAACGTGGAGGGCCTCATTGAGGCCTTTCATGTGAGCTCAGAGGACAAGCTGGTCACCATCGTGCCCTGGTACCACATCTACGGGCTGACCGTGTTTTTGACCCTGCTCGCCGCCGGGGCCACGGTGTCCTACACCGACGATTACCGAAACCTGATCGAGGTGGCCCGCCGGTGCGGGGTCACCATCATGGTGGGGGTACCAAAACTCTACCACGCCCTATGGCGGAGGCTGCAGGAGAACTTCCAGTCCAGCCTGTTGCGCCGGCTCCTTTTCCGGTTCGCCCCACGGCTCTTGGGGAAGATCGTCAAGAAGAAACTCCTTACCCCGGAGTTTCGGTTCTTCGTTTCCGGAGGGGCGGCCTTGGCCGCGGAAGTTGGAGTAGGGTTCAGGCGCCTTGGCCTCGGGATGGTCGAAGGCTACGGGCTTACCGAGACCTCGCCGGTGCTTACTGTTTCCGAACCGTTCACCAAGCGGGCCGGCACGGTGGGCAGGCCCCTCAAGGGCATAGAGATCCACATCGAGCAGCCCGATGCCAACGGCTACGGCGAGGTGCTCGTACGTGGCCCGAGCGTGATGCTTGGCTACTACAAGAACCCAAAGCGCACGGCAGAGGTGCTGACCAAAGACGGGTGGCTGCGCACCGGGGACCTGGGGCGCCTTGACTCCCGTGGATACCTGTTCCTCGCCGGACGCAAGAAAAACGTGATCGTGCTTGAGTCCGGGAAGAACGTGTATCCAGAGGAGGTGGAGTGGGAGCTCTCCCTGATCCCGGAGGTGGAAGAGGTGCTCGTCTACGAGCGCAAGAAGGGTGGGACCCCGGTGGTGGCAGCCATGGTCTATCCCAACTGGGAAGAGCTGTCAAAGCAAAAAATCGAGGATGCGGAGACGGCCCTGGAGCTGATCTGGGAGCGCATAAAGGAGGCCCAGAAGAACCTGGCCACCTTCAAACGCATAAAGAGCAAGGACGACGTGAAACTGGTAGACAAGCCCTTTGAGAAGTCCACCAAGCAGGAGATCAAGCGCCACCTGTACATAAGGGAAGACTAAGGGCTTGTCCTGGCGCCTCAAAGATCTTTAGATTTTGGGCGCACCGGGACGAGGATGAAGCCCTCCTTTTCGCCCCCGAAAAGGCGGTAGCCCGCTGGCCCCCAGTGCCAGAGCCAAAGCCCGATATAGGCGCAGAAGCAGGCGTCAAGCAGGTCCTCCAAGGCCTTTAGGGCTTTTCCCTTAAGCCCATGCAAGGCTTCAGGGAGGAGGGCTCCTGCAGCCAGGGCCGGCTCCCACCCCTTAAGGGAGCGGAGGAGCTCCACGTAGCGGGAGAGTTCCCGTAGGCGAAACTCAAGTGTGCGTCCCTTGCGGGCCTTGTACTTGAGGGTTCTTTCAAGTCCAAACAGCTCCACCATGGCGGGGTGGGGGAACACTTCCACCACCTGGCGTACGGCCGCTCCTTTTTCCACATGTGCTCGGAGCTCAAACCCGAGCTCCGAAAGCTTTGCCACCAGGGCCTCGCCCCGCACCTTGGGCCCTAACCTTGCGCGGCTTACCGGAAGCGCCCCCGCCTCCTTTTTGCGATAGGCTTGCGAAAGCTCACGGTCGCAGGGACGGGTGCCCGTTTCGTTAGGCACGACAAGCGGGGCGTCGATCGCTACCAAGGCGGGCTCCATCCCCACGGCTTCCCTTATGAAATCCACGAGTTCCTGGTCCTCCCTTAGCCCAGCCGACCAGTGGGTGGGGATCCAAGCCCCGGCTTCGCCGGGCGCCAGGACCACTATGCCGCTTGGATTACGGGAAGACCAAGCCAGGTCCAGTCCCACGAACCGCATCGGGGCTCAGGGACTTGGTTTAGGGACTGCAGGATAGAGGGAGAGGTAGTAGTTTCCCTCTCCGGATTTACGCACGATGCGGATGTACCAGTCGCAGGTGTCTCCAGTGCCGGTGCAGGGGGCGATGCACTGGAGCAGCCCCTTTCCCCCCTCGGACCGGAACTCCTCGATCCCGCAGTGGTTCAGAAAGTAAACGTCGAACTCAAGCCCGGGATCTGCTGAGATCCAAAACACGAGGGCCTCGCCCCGGGAGGCGCGGAGGTGATACCAATCGTGAAAGTCGGTTCCCAGGCGTCCCAATGGGCCTCCCAAGTGTCCCACGTAGTCCCCCGGGGGAAGAAAAACCGCTTCTCCAGGGCCGTTGGTGTCCGGGAGCTCCTCCCGCGGTACGTCGGCCGGAGGAAGCTCGGGGACAGGACAGCCGGTTCCCTGAAAGTCCCTAAAGCAACCGGCCACCGAAGGGACGGTGCATTCCTCAGGAGGCGGAGGAGGTGGAGATTGAGGTGGGGGGAAAGCTGAAACTTCCACCTTGGGAGCTTCCAAGGTAAGGCTTCTCAGAGTGAAGCCCACATGCGGGTCACACAGGATCACCCGCTGGACGATGATCACAAGCTCGGAGGTGGCGATCTCCGGCAGCCAGGTGAAGGAGGCCTCTCCGTATACCTTATACCACCTGGAACTGCACCCGGAAGCGCGATTGCGCAGTAGAAGATCTATCCTGCCCCATTCCCCACCCTTTCCGGGCCCGTAAAAGATCCGTACGAACACATCCCGACCCACACAGTCTTGACAAGGATCCTCGGCGATGCCCTCTAATCTCAACTTTAAGTCAACTCCTTGAGGTACATTGAGGAACCGCCAAGTGGCACTGGACCGCAGGCGAAAATCCTTAAGCCAGCATAGGCCGCCTTCGGAAACCCCGGTGCAGGCGAAATCCGTGGCTACGAACTCGTGCCCCATGGCCGCGATCGTGAAAAGTAAAATGAAAACCGCCACCCCCGCGACTCGGCTGCTCACCATCGCCCCCTTCCATTAAAACCTTCACATTCTAGGATTTTTGTAAGAGCGAGACAAGTATTTTTCTTACGTTCGCAACCGGAGGAACCCCTTTATGAGCCGCCTTTTAGGGGAGCACCTCGCTGGTCGCGGTTGGTGGATGAGGGCGTTTCGGTTTACCGTTAGATCTGTCGTGCGAGGGAATGTGGCGAATTCTGATGATAAGCTTGAGCGGGCGAAAAGGGCGCTTTTGGCCGAGCTCAGGGCTTTGGGCATCCGGGATGAGCGGGTGCTTTCCGCCATGGAAAGGGTGCCAAGGCATCTTTTCGTCCCCCCGGAGCTGGTCCCCTACGCCTACGAGGACCGTCCCCTCCCCATCGGGGCCGGCCAGACCATCTCCCAGCCGTACATCGTAGCCCTGTCCACTCAGGCCCTTGAGCTTTCGCCGCAGGATCGCGTGCTCGAGATCGGCACCGGTTCGGGGTATCAAGCGGCCGTGCTGGCCGAGCTCGCCGGGGAGGTGTACACGGTGGAAAGGCTGCCCGAGCTCTCCCAAGCCGCCCGGGAGCGGCTGGAAAGGCTCGGCTACCGAAACTTGCACTTCCGCGTGGGGGATGGGACCAAGGGCTGGCCTGAGGAGGCCCCGTTCGATGCCATCCTGGTCACTGCGGCGGCCCCGAGGGTCCCGCAGAGCCTGATCGAACAGCTTGCCGAGGGGGGCCGGCTGGTGATCCCCATCGGAGGCCGGGAAAGCCAAACCCTGTGGCGCATGGAAAAGCGTGCCGGGCGCCTCAAGAAGGCCTATCTTTGTCCCTGCACGTTCGTGCCCTTGATCGGAGAGGAGGGATGGCGGTGATTGATCTCAGGTCGGATACGGTGACGGTGCCAACGGAGGGCATGCGGGCGGCCATGGCCCGCGCCGAGGTGGGCGATGATGTCTACGGTGAGGATCCCACCACCAGGGAGCTCGAGGAGAAGGCGGCGGCCCTCATGGGCATGGAGGCGGCCCTGTTTGTCCCCTCGGGCACGATGGGAAATCAAATCGCCATTGCCTGCCACACCCGCCCCGGCCAGGAGGTGATCGTGGAGGCCACCTCCCATATCTACAACGTGGAGATGGCTACCATGGCCCGCTTCTCCGGGGTCCAGCCCCGGGTCATCTGGGGCGAGCGGGGCGTGTTCTCCGCCGAGCAGCTGGCCGCCGCTTTGCGCCCCGACCTCTACTACCTCGCTCCCACCGGCCTTGTGTGCCTTGAGAACACCCACAACGCCGCCGGGGGGAGGATCTGGCCCCTCTCGGCCGCCCGGGAGATCCTGGAGGTGGCCCACTCCCGTGGGATCCCGGTGCATCTCGACGGCGCCCGCATCCTGAATGCCCAGGTGGCCACCGGCATCCCCGCTCGGGAGCTCGTCCGGGGCTTCGATTCGGTGATGTTTTGCCTGTCCAAGGGACTGGGGTGCCCTGTGGGCTCGCTCCTTTGCGGCTCGCGGGAGTTCATCTCCGAGGCCCGCAGGGTGAGGAAGGCCATGGGCGGGGGGATGCGCCAGACCGGCATCCTGGCCGCCGCCGGCCTTTACGCCCTGGAGCACCACATCGACCGCCTGGCCGAGGACCACGAGAACGCCCGGCTCCTTGCCGAGGGCCTTTCCCAGATCCCGGGCCTAGCTGTGTGGCCGCCTGAGACGAACATCGTGGTGTTCGAGATCGTGGAGGGGCCGAGCGCCCAGGAGCTTTGTGCTCGGCTAAAGGCGAATGGGGTACTCGCCTCCCCGGCCGCCGCCGGCACCGACCCAAGGAAAATCCGCATGGTCACCCACCTTGGGATCTCACGGGAGGACATAAGCCGGACAGTTGACCTGGTAGCACGGGAACTACGCGGCCAGAGCATGTGACGAACCCCCGCTAGCGGCTTCCGGACTGTCCTCGTTCCCAAGCCCGCACGGGCGTAGTCTGCACAACGAAGGGAGCGGGGAAAGATGGTCTATAGGATAGTCGCTTCGCTGCTTTTAGTGGGGGGGACGGCCTTCGGGGCGAGCCTCGACGTGAACTCCGGGGCCCAGCTTTCCTTCGCTACCCTCTCTGACCTCAGCAGTTTCATCACGCTTGTGAACCAAACGATCGCCTTTGTACAGGAGCAGCCCACGGTCGATGGTTATGTAAACGCCATTCCCGACATGAGGTCGGGGGTGGGGGTTGCTCTGGGTGAGTCCTTTGGGGACGGCCTGCAAGGGGGGCTGCGGGCGGAGCTCGCCACCTGGGAGACCGGAACCGAGGGCACTTGGACGCGGGACGACTCGCAGTTTCCTGTGTCCCTCTCCCTGAAGGTTGGGTTCCTCGCCTTGGAGGGGCAGATCGCCTTTGAAGTCGTGCCCGGGCTTTTCAGCCTGGGCCTTGCCGGGGGCTGGGGGTGGGGGAAACTTGACTACGCCTGCTCTTTTGACCTGCCCACGGACTGGGCAATCCCGTTTCAGCCGCCCCCGGGACCCGGGGTCTACCACACGAGCGGCCCGGTGGGGGCGGCCTACGCCCGTGTATCTTTGCCGCTTTTTTCCCAGTTTTCCTTAGGATTTGAGCTGGGAGTGCGGCTGGCAGGCTTGGGGATGCTTGCCGCCGACGGTACGCCGCTTGATCTGGACGGGGATGGCGAGGGAGAGAGCCTGGATCTCAGCGGGTTTTGGTTTGGGCTTTCAGTGAAGCTTGCGTTCGAGCTTTAAGGGGGGATGGCCATGCGGTGGAAGATAGCGTTGGTAGTGGGGACTGGGCTCCTGGCACTTTTTCTTGGAGGCTGTTTGGGGAGGCTCCAGATGAAGGCCCCCGAGGCCTTGTTTGCGCTCCGGCCGGTAGAGGGGACGGCCCCGCTCACCGTGACCTGCGATGGCTCCCTCTCCTACGACGAGGACGGGAAGATCGTGGAGTACATCTGGGACTTCGGGGACGGGACCCGGGGGCTTGGGCCCATCGTCTCCCATACCTACGAGACCGGCGGCACCTACCGGGTGACCCTTCAGGTGTACGACGACCAGGGGCTGTCTGCCCAGCGCGAGACCCAGGTGCGGGTGGACTTCCCCCCACCGGTGGCCAGCTTCTCTTACACCCCCTGGCGGCCCGGAGCCGGGGAGCTGATCCGGTTCGACGCAAGCGATTCCCAAAGCCCCAACGGCGAGATCGTGGAATACCGCTGGTCGTTTGGGGACGGGGACTGGACCACTGGAAAGGTGGTGGAGCATCGCTACTGGTACGGCGGGGGGTATCCGGTGACCCTCACCGTGATCGACGAGGCGGGCCAGCAGGACTCCGTAACCCAGGTCATCGAGATCCAAGGCGGGCCCGGCTGCTATAGCCCCTGAAGGAGGCGCCGATGAACTTCAACCACAGAGAACTTCTGAACCGCCAAGACAGCAATAGGAGAAGTTCCATAAGGAGAAGGCTTGTGTTGGGGCTTATTCTGGGCTTGGGCTTGTTTGCATTGTGGGGCTGCACCCCTAAGGTGGGGCCGCAAAGCGGGCCGGTGGCGCGCATCTCCGCCCAGCCCACCCAGGGGCAGGTGCCCCTTCAGGTCACGTTCGACGGGAGCGCCTCCTACGATCCCCAAGGGGAGATAACGGACTTCCTTTGGGACTTTGGGGACGGAAGCCCGGTGATCTCGGGGAAGCAGGTGGACCACACCTACGAGCGGTCCGGGGAGTTCGTGGTTACGTTGGTGGTGGTGGGCCCCTCCGGGACCGGGCGCGCGAGCGCGGTGATCCACGCCCTTAACAACCCGCCAATCGCCAGCTTCACCTTCCAGCCCCAGGATCCTTTTCAAGATGAGCAGGTGACCTTCGATGCCTCGGGCTCCTACGACCCGGACGGGGAGATCGTGAGCTGGGAGTGGGATTTCGGCGATGGGGGGACGGCTGAGGGCGAGACAGTGGACCACGCGTTCGCCACCCCCGGCGATTACACGGTGATCCTCACCGTCACGGATGACTCGGGCGCCCAGGCAATGACCAGCCGAACGGTGACCGTGGAGGAGTGCATAGGCGGCCACTGCGGAAGGCGATGATCTAAAGGAGCCCGCTTCATCTTTTTCGCCCCTGCCCTAAGGCAGGGGTGTTTTTTTACTCCATCTAAGACACCAAGGCTCGAAGAATTCATCTTTGTGGTTTTAGGAAGCAAACGGGGCTGCGAAGGGTTGCGAGGCCCGTTGGCTTGGGTGAACCTTTAAGTCGGAGGTGACGATGCGCAAGCTAGCT
>JAGGRX010000154.1 GCA_021159405.1 Candidatus Bipolaricaulota bacterium
GGATCACCTTCCTTGCCCCCAAGGAGCTGCGGGGGGAGATGTTCACCCTGCGCAATGGCCTCCTCGCCCACTGGCGGCCAGACCCCCAAGGCGGCGGGGGGGTGATCGTCAGACTCACCCTGCCCCAGGAGGCTCCCGAGGCTGGGAGCCCGTTTGCCTGGGGGAACTTCGACCCCAGGGAACTGATCACCGGGATTCGATTGGGAACCGTGCGCGTGACGGCTCGGAGAGAAAGGTTGGGCGAGGGTTGGGGACAGCTTCTGAAAAAAGTTCAGGAATACTCACTTCCCATGACCTTAACTAGCCACGAGGATCCGTTTGGCGCAGGGCTCCTGCTTGCGCCGCTTACTTCGCTTCGTCCCAAACCGGACAGCGAGCTTACATTGCCTGGGTTTGGGATGCCCCGACCAAGCCCCCCCACCCTGCGGGGGCCGATCCGGCTTCAGGTGAGCGGACGGCTTGCCAGCGCCCCCGCCTTCCGGCGGGTCGTGCTCTGGCTGGACGAAGGAGAACGAGTCCCGCACCGGGTGCGGCTTTACCTCGGAGGAAAAGATGGGGACTTGGTCCTCAGCATCAGCTTGCTCAGCCTCAAGACCGATATTGGCCTGACTTTAAGGGAGGTACTTGCCCTCCCTCCGGCCAGGAAGACAATTTGGGAATAGCTAAGAGGACTGAGCACGCTTGCGGAACTCCGACAGCTTGAGCTCCCGGTCAACGAACTCGTGGAAACGCTCCTCCTCGGCAAACGGCGATTCGATGGCGGACTGCTCGAACACCTCATCGGCGATGTAGATGGGCGATCGGGTGCGCAGGGCCAACGCCACCGAGTCCGAGGGTCGGGCATCGATCTCCTTCACCTCACCGGTTGAAGTGCGGACGTATAGGGTAGCGTAGAAGGTTCCCTCTTTGAGACCTGAGATCACCACCCGCTCCAACGTCCCGCCCAGGGCCTCGAGGAGCCGCTTCATAAGGTCGTGGGAGAGAGGGCGCGGGAAGGTTTGCCCTTGTAGCTCGAGGGCGATGGACATGGCCTCAGCCTCACCGATCCAGATCGGCATAGCCTTGGAGGAGTTGCGATCTTTAAGCAAAATTACCGGAGAATTATTGATCGGATCCACGAGCAGAGCCTTTACTTCCGCTTCCTTCATTTTGTCCCTCCCTTTGTCCGCCGAAGCGAACACGGCATTATAGCCCCAGGTGCCGGGGTGCGACAATGCCCTCCGTTACATTCGGGCTATAATGCTGGGCGTCATGTGTGGAATAGTGGGGTATGTGGGCCCGCGGGAGGCTCAGGATGTGATTCTGGACGGCTTGGCCCGACTCGAGTACCGGGGCTACGACTCGGCGGGCCTGGCCGTGCTTGGGGACGGACGCCTCAACCTCGTCCGACGGGTGGGCAAGATCGACAAGCTCCGGGAAGCTGTAAGATCGGCTCCCCTCCCCGGAAACCTGGGGATCGGCCATACCCGCTGGGCCACCCACGGCCTTCCCACCGAGGAGAACGCCCATCCCCACACCGACTGCTCTGGGAAGATCGCCCTGGTCCACAACGGCATCATCGAAAACCACCGCGCTTTGAGGAAGCGCCTCGCCTCCTCGGGCCATAAGTTCAAGTCCCAGACCGACACCGAGGTGTTGGTGCACCTGGTGGAGGAAAGCTACCAAGGGGACCTTGCGGCAGCCGTGCGCCGGGCCCTGGCCGAAACCCAAGGGGCGTTCGCCATCGCCGTGATCCACGCCGACCACCCGGATGAGATCGTGGTAGCCCGCAAGGGGAGCCCCCTGGTGATCGGGCTCCTCGATGGGGAGGGGTTTGTGGCCTCGGATGCCCCGGCCCTGCTCCCCTACACCCGTGACTTCTGCTTCCTTTCGGATGGAGAGGTGGCCCGGATTCGTCCCGGACAGGTGGAGCTGTGGGCCGCCGATGGGACCCCTAAGGAACCTGAGTTCCGCCACGTGCCCTGGGACCCCCTGACCGCGGAAAAGCAAGGCTACCGGCACTTCATGGAGAAGGAGATCCACGAACAGCCCCAGGCGGTGGCCGACACCCTGCGGGGCCAGCTCTGGTCCCCTTGGGAAGGGGGGCTTTCGGACGACGACCTTAAGGAGATCGACCACATTTACCTCATCGCCTGTGGCACCTCCTACCATGCGGCCTTGGTGGCGGAGTACCTATGGGAGCCGCTTTTGGGGATCCCGGTGGCTGCTGAGATCGCCTCGGAATTCCGCTACAAGGCCCCGGCGGTGGGGCCGAACACCCTGGTGGTGGCGGTGTCCCAGTCCGGGGAGACGGTGGACACTTTGATGGCGGTGCGGGAGGCGCGGGCCCGAGGGGCCAAGGCCCTGGCCGTGACCAACATCGTGGGCTCGGCCATCCCCCGGGAGTCGGACGGCGTCCTCTATACCCGGGCAGGCCTTGAGATCGGGGTGGCGGCCTCCAAGACCTTCACTGCCCAGCTCGCCGCTTTAGCACTTTTGGGCCTCAGGCTTGCCCACGCCCGCGGGGTCATCTCCCGGGAAGAGATGGAGGCGGAGCTGGGGACGCTCTCCCAGGGCCCGGCCCTGGTGGCCAAAGCCCTAAAGTCGGAGAAAGCCATCGAGGAGCTTGCCGAAAAGTTTTACCAAAAGTCCGATTTCCTCTATCTTGCGCGGGGGATCCTCTACCCCCTGGCCCTGGAAGGTGCCCTAAAGCTTAAGGAGATTTCCTACATCCATGCCGAGGGGTACCCGGCCGGGGAGATGAAGCACGGCCCCATCGCCCTGATCGACGAGAAGATGCCGGTGGTGTTCTTGGTCTCCAAGGAGGAGCTTTGGGACAAGGCCCTTTCCAACATGGAAGAGGTGCGGGCCCGGCGGGGGATCTTGATCGTCTTCTCGGACCAGGAACACCCAGAACTCAGAAGGCTTGCCGATCACCTGGTGTTGCTTCCGGCCGCCCCACGTCCATTGGTGCCGCTCGTCTTCGCCCCTCCGCTCCAGCTCCTCGCCTACCACATCGCCCGCCTGCGGGGAACGGACGTGGATCAGCCCAGGAATTTAGCCAAGACCGTCACGGTGGAGTAGCCCTTAGCCGGCCAGAAGCCTGCCCATTTCCTCCAGGGCGGAGCGCAGTTCTACTTCCTCTAGCCTCCCGAAGGGGGTAGGAGTCTCGGTTATCCTGCGGGGGATTCTGAGCTCCTTGAGGTCGAACCCCTCCCGGACCTTGAACGCGTACTTGCGCCGCAGGGTCTCCTTGCCGAACTCCTCCAGAGACTCCTGGTCCCAATCCAGCCCCACCACTTTAAGACAGTTGGAGATCGTCTCCAGGTCATAAAGGCCCCGAGCGAAGAAGCACAACACGAGCGAGGAGAGCACCTGCCTGCGGGCTTCTTCGGAGAACAAGGCGCGGGCCAGCTCCTGGGGGGAAAGCCGCCGGCCCTCCTTGAGACAGGCCTGGTCCACGGCGTAGCCGGCGGAATCCAAGTGCGAGTGCCTGGCCCCGGAAAGGAAGGTGAGGTGTGCCCCGGGGCCTGTATGATAGCCGGGCATCTCGTTCCCCCCGAAGGCCAAGGCGAATTCCTCCCCGCCGTAGCGTTTGGCCGCTTCTTCAACCCCCCGGGCAAGGACGTCGTAAAGCTCCCCCCTTCTCTGGGCGATTCGGCGGACCATCTCGATGTAGACGTCGTAGTCGCCCCAACGGGGGACAAGGCCCCCGGTATCCCGCTCGGTGATAAGCCCCCGCTCGAAGGCCTCGGTGGCCCAGGCGAGCACCACCCCACAGGTCATGGCGTCCAAGGCCAAGTGCTCCACCTCGTCCATGAGCTTGAGGTATCCCTCCGGGTCCTCCCCCCCGAGCATGGTCCCCAGGGAATAGATGGGTTCGTAGTCGTAGGAGACGAAGGTGGTCTTGTAAAAGAACGGCTCGTCCGGATAAGGCTCCCGCAGGGCGGCCAGGTGAATGCAGGCTACCGGGCAGCCGGCACAGGCGAGGCGCCTGCCCAGATATCGTTCGGCCATGGTCTCCCCGGCGAAGGGCGGATCCCCAGGATACCTCGTTTCCTTGAGGTTCTTCACCGGCAGGGCGCCGATGGCGTTAAGAGGGCGCACGTTCTGGGGGGTCCCGAGGTCGTGGTATTTCTTGAACAGCTCGGAGCGGACCGCCTTCTCATGAAGCTCGCGGTAAAGCCGGCTGTAGCCGGGCTTGTCAGCCACCGGAATTCGCCTTCTTCCCATGATCACCAGTGCCTTGAGGCGTTTGCTTCCGAAAACCGCCCCCAGGCCCAGCCTGCCGAAATGCCGGTAGCTTTCCGCAACCACGTTGGCATAGCTCACTAAGTTCTCCCCTGCTTGACCGATCCTAAGGATGGACCGCAGTCCGGAGCCTCCCTCCCGCTCCCGGATGATCCGCCCCACAGTGAACGAGGAGGACAAGCCCCACAGTGCCCGGGCATCGCGGAAGTGGACCCCTTTTTCGTCCACCACCAGGTACACAGGGATCTCGCTCTTGCCGGTGATCACGATTGCCCCATAGCCGGCGAGGCGGATGGCCAGGGCCGTACGGCCTCCACAATGGGACTCGCCCAGGTTGCCGGTATGGGGGGACTTGAACGCCGCCACCGTCTTGGAGGCCAAGGGAAAGAGGGCGCTCAAAGGACCCACTGCCAGGATGACCGGGTTCTCGGGAGAAAAGGGGTCGGTACCTTGGGGACACAGCTCCCGCAATAGCTCCACGGCAACCCCAATACCCCCGAGGCCGTTTTGAAAAAGGTCCGGCTGCTCTTCCACCCGGAAGGCGTGGCGCGAAAGGTCCACGAACAACACTCGGGTAAGGCCCCTATCCATCGGCCACCTCCTCGAAGGCCAACACCCCATGGGGGCAGAAGCTAGCGCACAGGCCGCAGTGGACACAGATCACCGGCTTCTCCCTTTCCTCGTCCCAGAACACGGCTCCAATCGGGCAGGCGGCCACGCACATCCGGCAGCCGATACACCGCTGGAGGTCCACCCGCACCCCCACCTCGGCCTTCTGGATGGCGCCCACCGGACAGGCATCGGCGCAGGGAGGGTCTTCGCAGGCCCGGCAGACCACCACCACGAACCCCCGCTCCATCCCACCCACAGAGCGCACATGGATGGCCGAGCGGGCCAACCCCCCTTCCCCAAACCTCCGTGAGCAGGCAAGCGCACATAGCAAACAATCCACACACCGCTCTACGTCCACTACCGCAAGTCGCTTAGCCATGGTCGATCACAAAGCTCCACCAGCAAATTCAGCCAGTCCCGCAAAAGCCGGGTTATCAAGAAATTCTCCCGCACGTGATTCCGTCCCGCTTCCCCAAGCTCCTTCCCCAAGTCCGGGTCCCTTAGGATCTGGACCACTCGCTCCGCCGCCTTATCGTAGTCCCGAGGAGAAACCAGGAAACCGGTCTTTCCGTCCAAAATCTGCAAGGGAATCCCCCCCACATTTGTTGCCACCACTGGAGTCCCCTTCCAAAGCGCCTCCGAAACGGTCAGCCCGAATCCCTCGCGCAAGGAAAGCTGCAGCACCACGCTGGCGGCGCGTTGAAGGGCGTTTACCAGGAGCTCATCCGTGGCGGTGATCAAATGCACATCCGGAAGCCCTTCGGCCCGCGCACTCACCTCCTTGAAGATCTGCGGCCCCTCCGGGTCGTCGGCGGCCATATTCCCCAGCAGAACCAGCTGAGCATCCACTTCCTTTCTCACTCGGCGAAATACCTCGAGAACCCCCAGCGGGTCCTTCCACTTATCGAACCGTGACACCTGGAGGATGAGGGGTTTGTCGGAGGACAGCCCGTACTCAGCCAGCTTCCGGTCGATCGCTTCCTGGGAAAGCTCCCGGTTCAGGTCGGAAAAAGGATCGATGGCCGGTGGGATGACGTAAGTTGGCAGGGGGAGATCCGGTTTCCTAAACGCCTCAGAGGATATCACGCCCGCGTCGTAGCGGAGGGCAAACGGCTTGAGGCGCTCCCACACGCCCTCGTCCGGCCCGGAGAGGTCGATGTGGCAGCGCCATACCCAAGGCTTGCCCTTCTTGACATAGCGGATCATGGGCAGGGGCTGTGGGTCGTGCACGACGACCACGTCATGGAACAAGGGGGTGTGGCGGGCGAAGAAAGCGTTGATGTTCAAGTAAAGCTCGAAATCCTCCTCGGAAAGCTGGATCCCCTCCCCTTGGAGGGCGTTATGCAGGGACTTCGTTATCCCAAAGAGTTCCGGGGTGCCATAAAGCAAGCTCCAATCGGCATCCAAGCCCACGTCACACATGAGCGGGATCAGGGTCCGAAGCATCCCGGCCACCCCCCCACCGTGAAAGGTGGAGCTTATATGTAGCACCCTCAGGCCAAGCAAGGGGCGAGCGGCGCGGACGATTTCGACCACCCTTTCCTCCCCCACCAGGGGCGCGTACCTTTCGATGCCTTGCGGTTTCACCTTGTGCCTCCTTCGGTCATCCTTTGAGCGCGCCCGCGAGGATACCGCGCACGAAGTAACGCTGCAGGGAGAGGAACACCCCCATGGGTACGATCATGGAGACAAAGGCCGCGGCAGTGAGGAGGTGCCAGTCCTGCCCCCGCGAGCCCACAAGCAAGGCCAACTTCAAGGGAAGCGGGGCCACCTGCTCATAGCCCCCCAGGAACACCAAGGCCACCAGAAGGTCGTTCCACACCCACAGGAACTGGAAGACGGCCGCCGAGGCCAACACCGGCACGGAAAGAGGAAGAAGGAGCCGGGTGAAGGCGGTGAAATGCGAAGCCCCATCGATGAACGCCGACTCGAAGAGCTCGCTGGGCAGGGCGGCGAAGAAGTTCCTGAGGAGGTAAATCATGAACGGCAGCCCGAATCCCGTGTGAGCCAGCCACACCCCGAGGAAGGTGCCGTTGAGGCCGAGGGTTTGGTAGATCCTGAGGATAGGGATCAGGGAAAGCTGCAAGGGCACTACGATGAGCCCTACCACGAGCACCAAGAGGAGCTGTCTGCCCCGAAACTCCATCCAGGCCAGGGCATAAGCCGCCAGGGCGGCCACCCCCAAGGTGAGGATGGTGGTGGGCACCGTGATGATGAAGCTGTTCAAGAACGCCCTTCCCATCCCCTCCCGCAGCAGTACCCGACGGTAGTTCTCCAGGGTGAAACGGGCCTGAGAGGGATGGGTGATGAGCGTCCACCAGCCGGAGGAGTAGAGATCCTGCTTGGGCCGGAAGGAGCTCACGAAAAGGCCCAGGGTGGGGATCAGCCAAACGAGGGCTACGGTCAAAAGGAACAGGTGCAAAGGAAGCCGGGAAAGACGCCTCCTCCACCTCATCGCACCGCCTCCTGGGCCCGGAACCGGCGGATGTTGATCAGGCTGAAGGGCACGATAAGGACGAACAGGACCACCGCGATTGCGCTGGCAAGCCCGTAGTTCTGGTACAGGAACATCTCCTTGTACATGCGGTTGGCGATGACCTCGGTGTCGTAGGCACCGTTGGTCATGATGTACACGATGTCGAACACCTTCAGCACGAACACGATCATGGTGGTGGTGACCATGGCCAGGGTGGATTTCAAATACGGGATGGTAATCCTCCAGAAAACCTGCCATTCGTTGGCCCCATCTATCCGGGCCGCCTCCAGCATCTCCTTGGGGATCCCCTTGTAGGCTGCCGAGATGACCACGGTGCAGAACCCCGTCCATACCCACACACCCACCGCGATCAGGGCCAGATTGTTGATCCACGGGCGTTCGATGAGCCAGCCGATGGGCTTGCCCCCTAAGGCCACCACGATGGCGTTGAGGAGACCGATCTGGGCGGCATAGGTAGGGCGATAGGCATACATAAACTTCCAGATCACCCCGGCGGCCACGTAGGAGATGGCCATGGGGAGGAACACGATGGACTTCACCAGGACCTCATACCGAACCCGATCCAAGAGCACCGCCAGGACCAGCCCTAGCCCAACGTTAAAGAAGGTGAACACCAAAACCCACAGGAGGTTGTTGCGGAAGGCGACGAGCATGCTCGGGCTGGTGAAGGCCGTGATGTAATTATGAAATCCCACGAAGTTCTGGGAACGAGGCCCATAGAAGCTGAGGATGATGGTGCGGATGCTGGGGTAGATGAGGTACATGGTGAGGAAGAACAAGGCCGGGGCAAGATATAGCCAATGGACCCTAGTTTTTCTCATGGAGCTCTCCTAAGCAGCGGGCCCGGGGCGGGTGCCCCTGCCCCGGGCCCTCCCCGTCCCACTCAGCTAGCCTCCGTAGGCCTCCTGAGCGGCGGATTCGATGTTCTCAAGCACGGTGTCCAAGTCCACCCCGGACACGTAGTCCAAGACCCCGGTCCAGAAGGCGCCGGAGCCCACCGCAGCGGGCATGAGGTCGGAAGCGTCAAACCGGAAGATCTTGGCTCCCTTGAGGATCTCGGCTGCTTGAGCAGTCAGGGCATCGGGATAGATGGAGGGATCGACGTTCACGTTGATGGCCAGCTTCCCCAGGGCCCCGCACCAGATGCTCTGCGCCTCGGCCGAGGCCAGGTACTTGAGGAACGCCTCCACCTCGGGGGTGTCGCGGAAGGCGGAGATCAGATCCCCAGCCCCCAGAAGCGGGGTACCCCACTTGGGATCGATGGGCGGGAACACGAAGAAGGCCACATCGCGATCGAGATCAAGCTCAGGATGGGCATTGGCGATGAACGACTTGATGAACGTGGCCTGCCGGTGCAGGTACGCCCCGGGCGGCTCGTCCCACAAAACGGCCGGGGAGTCGCCGAAGTTGATGGACAGCGCCCCCGTGGTGCCGCCGTACACGTAATCCTCGTTCCTGACGATGGCGCCGAACAG
This sequence comes from Candidatus Bipolaricaulota bacterium, assembly GCA_021159405.1. Taxonomy (GTDB): domain Bacteria; phylum Bipolaricaulota; class Bipolaricaulia; order Bipolaricaulales; family Bipolaricaulaceae; genus 64-32. The sequence goes on from JAGGRX010000154.1 coordinate 8,815, forward strand.
CTCGAAGGCACGCTTCACCGCAGGATGCGTCCAGGGGATCTCGTGGGCCACCCATTTATCGTAGAGCTCAGGCCCGGCGGTGCGGAGCATGATGTCCTCGATCCAGTCGGTGCCAGGCCAGCCGGAGGCCGCTCCGGACTCAAGGCCGATCGCCCACGGCACCTTGCCCCGGGAGGCGAGCGTCTCGGTGATGTACATGAGCTCATCCCAGGAGTCCGCCGGGGCCAACCCCTCGGCGTAGAGCGCATCCGGGTTGTACCACACCAGGGACTTCAGGTCCGCGGAGATGAAGATCCCGTACACGTGGTCACCCACCGTGGCCAGGTCCACGAACGCCTTGGGGTGCTGGGACAGGTCCACGAACCCCTCCACCGGCACCAGCCCACCCCGGGCCACAAATTCCGCCATCTGTCCCGGGTTGGGCATGGCAGCAAGGTCTGGAGGGTTGCCGGCCTCAAATCGGGTCACCAGCACCGTGGGGAGGTCCCGGCCCACGGACTCGACCTTGACGTCAATGCCGGTCTTGTCCTCGAAGGCCCCCACCACCTTCTGGAAGGCCTCGAGCTCCGTCCCGCTCCAGACCACCATGATCGAAATGGACCCCTTGGCGAACGCCATCCCACCTAAAACTAGGACCGCAACAGCTAAAAGCGCATACTTCCGCATTCAAACCTCCTTTTAAATTTTGTTGATGATAGTTGAACTCCGTATAAATGGCTGCAATCGGCTCTCACCTCCTTCCATCGAACAAGCGTTCAGGGCAGCGGAGAAGCTGCCTTTGTGCCGCCAGGGCCGCACCCAGAGCCACGCCCAACTCCCCCACCTTGGCCAGGCTGATCCGGAGCAGCCCGGGGAACTCCCCTTTCAAGGCGGAAAGGAGCCGCTGCCGGAAGTGCTCCACCAACCGGGAAGCAGCCGGCCCCATGAACTCCGCCTCCACCACCACCCGGTCCGGGTCAAACAAGGTCACGGCGGGGACGGCCCGTTCGGCGAGCCGCTCCGCGATGTGCCGGCAGCGCCTCTCCTCGTCCAGGTCGGCGAGCTCCTCGGCCGCCACATAGGCACGATACAAGGCCCCTCCGTTCCCGTGCGCCCCCCAGTAGGGCTCCCCCTTGATGAGCACACTGGCCCCAAACCTCACCTCGCCCACTAGTCCTGGTCTTAAGGAAAGGAAAAGCAGGATCTCGTCATGCCAACCCCCGCGTTCGGCCTCGGCCAAGGCCATCAGGTGAACGTCGTGGCTGACATACACCTCGGTTTTGAGTTGCCTTTTGAGCATCTCCTGGACCGGGACCCTGAGCCAGGTGGGCAAGGTGGCCCCGAACAGGCTGACCTCCCCCCGGACTACCGGGCCGGGAACCCCGATCCCCACAGCCGCTACGTCCTCCCACCTCCGGCCGCAGTCCAGTACCCACCCCTTAAGCTGTTCACCCAGCTGGTGAAGCAAGGACGCCGGGTCCTTGAGCCGCCTTTCCAAGTAAAGCTTGTGTTTCGCAATAGGACTTCCGACGAGGTTCGTGAGGACAAGGTTCACCCAAGGGAGCTCGAGGTCGACCCCGGCCAACAGGCGGGCATCGGGACGCAGGGCATAGGCGATTGCCGGCCGACCACCAAGGGAGGGACGAGGGCCGAGCTCTTCGATGATTCGGTAAGTCAAAAGCGTCCGTAGTGCCCGGTCCACGGTGGGACGGGAGAGCTTGAGCTGGGAAACCAGCTCCCCTCGCGTGGCCTCCCCCCTCTGCCACAGGCTCCGCAAAACAGCGGCCTCCGACTTAGTCAACATCTTTTGCCAAACACTTTACAAAACACTATAGCACCTTCGGCCCCTTGGTGTCAAGTCCTCGGTTGCCGGAAAGCAAGGGATCTGTGATCCTTTGGCCAAGGAGGCAGGATGAGGAGGCTTATCGGGGTAGACATCGGGGGGACGCGTACCCGGGTCGGTGCCTTTTCCGCGGGGGAGCTCCTGGCGCGACGGGAGTTCCCCACCCAGGGGATGGAACAGGCTAACCAGGCGATCCGCAACCTCCTCTCCCAGGTAGGTTGGGAGAGACCGGAGGCCATCGGGGTGGGGGCCCCTTCCCCCATGGACATGCGGGCCGGGATCATCCTGGGCTGCCCCAACCTCCCCCACTGGCGGAACGTCAAGGTGGTCGAGGAGTTAAGGGAGGCGTTTGGTTGCCCGGTGTACTTGGCCAACGACGCCACCTGCGCCGCCATCGGGGAGCTGGAGTTCGGCCATCGGGCACGGGATTTCGTCTACATCACCTGGTCCACCGGGATCGGCGGAGGGATCGTGGCCGGGGGCCGAGTGGTTTGGGGGGCCACCGGCCAGGCCGGCGAGATCGGCCACATGGTCATCAGGCCGGACGGCCCTTTGTGCCGCTGCGGAAAGCGGGGGTGTCTTGAGGCCGTCGCCTCCGGCACCGGGATCGCCCGGGCGGCTGAGGAGCGGCTCGGGGAAAGGCTCCCGGCCAAGGAGGTAGTGGCAAGGGCCCGGGCTGGCGACCCCGGGGCAAGAGGGATCGCAGAGGAGGCCTGCCGAGCGTTCGGGCAGGGTCTCGCCATCGTCTGGGAGCTCCTTGAGCCGGAGCTCGTCATCTTGGGGGGAGGGCTCACGCAGGCTTGGGACTACCTCGGGCCCATGGTGATGGAGGCCCTGGGAAGGATGGCCCGGGGGAAGCCACGCGTGGTCCTCACGAAACTGGGGGATGATGTGGGCCTATACGGGGCCGCGGCCCTTCCGGATCACTTCCCCAAGGAGTGGGCAAGCCGGTAGAGCCCAAGGTCGATGGCTGGCTCCTTGCGGCCCACCTGGGAAAGGGGCACCGCGGTCAGCTCGCCCCGCTGTAGGGCCACCATGTGGCCGAAGCGGCCTGCGGCCACGTCCTCGGCAGCCCGTGCCCCCAGGCGCGAGCCCAGGATGCGGTCGTAGGCAGTGGGGGAACCCCCACGCTGCAGGTGCCCCAGCACCGTCACCCGCACCTCAAGGCCGGTCTTCTCCCGGATGAACCGGGCGATTTCCCTGGTGGGGCCGAGCCTTTCCGTCACCCCCTCGGCTACCACCACGATGGAGTGGTGCTTGCCTTTTCGATAGCCGGCCGAGACCTCCTCCGCCACCTGGTCGAGCCCCACCTCAACCTCGGGGACGAGCACGATCTCGGCCCCCCCGGCTATCCCTCCCATGAGCGCGATGTAGCCGGACTTTCTGCCCATGACCTCCACCAGGAACACCCGTTCGTGCGCCAAGGCTGTATCGCGGATGCGGTTTAAGGCCCACACCACTGTGTTGAGGGCGGTATCCACCCCGATGGCCATGTCCGTGCCTTTGATGTCGTTGTCGATGGATGCCGGAAGCCCGATCACTTTGATCCCCTGCTCGGAGAGCCAGCATGCCCCCTTGAGGGAACCCTCACCCCCGATCACCACCAGTGCCGCGAGCTTTTCCCTTTCGATCGTCTCCAAGGCCTTCCTCCGCCCCTGTTCGGTGAGAAAGGCCGGGCACCGGGCGGTATGGAGGAAGGTGCCGCCGTACTCGATCACTCCGCCCACGTCCCGGGGGGTCAAGGGGGCCATATCCCCCTCGATGAGCCCGGCATATCCACGTCGGATGCCGATGGGCGCAAGGCCCAGCTCCCAGCCCCGGCGGACGAAGGCCCGCACCGCGGCGTTCATCCCCGGAGCATCCCCGCCCGAGGTAAGAATCCCAACTCGCATGGCCCGTTAGGATAGCCTGGATGTGTGCCGAGTGCCAGAGCGAAGGCGGCCTTGTCTTATCTTCAAGATGTGGTATCATGCAACCTGTAGGACCGTACGAAGTGCGACCGCGTGGCCGTAGGGTTGTTCCCCAGGCGTAGCGGTAGGTGCATGTAGGCGGTCGAAATAAAGAAGGAAAGGAGGGAACAAACTATGGCCACCGGTAAAGTAAAGTGGTTCGACGACTCCAAAGGATACGGCTTCATCGAGCAGGAAAACGGGCCTGACGTGTTCGTCCATTTCTCGGCGATCAACATGCCCGGTTTTAAGTCCCTGCGTGAGGGACAGCCAGTCGAGTTCGAGATCGTCGAAGGCCCCAAGGGTCCGCAGGCGAAGAACGTAATCCCCCACTAAAACGAGGGTTTGAAAAAGAGGGCCCCTCTCTAGCGAGGGGCCCTTTACATTTATCGGGGTTTACCCATGAAAACGTCGCACGTAAAGTGCGACACCTAAACGTCGCACGTAAAGTGCGACGCTACCGGGGGCGTAATAATATACGCCGCGTCGATGGAAAGGTCCCCCACGCCGAGCCCCGCACCGACCGCGAAATAGTAGGTGGAGAAGTCCGCCCCGGCCAGGAGGCTCCAGCTCACAGGTGCGCTTTGGCAAAAGCAATCCTAGCTTCCATGAACCGTCCAAAGCCTCCCGCGGAAGCCAAAACTGGACATCTGAACCCCAAGGCTAAGCCCAGCTCACCTAATTGGATCCATGAATGTAATGCAGATTACTTGACTAAACGCCATTTTCCAGGTATATTTGCTAGTGGAGAAGGGTGAATTGAAGGAGGTGGTATTGAAGACCAAAAGGCAAGGGTTGGAGGATTTTAGCGTTAATTCTTGGTAGGAAAGGAGGGATCGTGAAGAGAAGGTGGATTTTGGTAATGATTTTGGTGGGCGCCGCGATTTCGGCGCCGAATGCACTAGCCAAGGTCACTCTGGAGAAGGGAGGTTCGGGCGAAGTAGTGTGGCACGATGAAGCTCCCTGTACTTGTAACGGCGGTGCAGCTTCCGTCGAGCTTGCCACCTACTACGAGGGCGACTGGGCAGCTGTCCTTCTGGACTGCGCCAACAGGTTCACCATAAATGAGATACAAGAGCTCTCCTTTGTCTATCGACACTTGGAGCCCCCGGGAACGGCGGCTGGGCCGAGGATGGCCTTGCTCCTCGAGAAGCCCCAAGCAGGAGGATACATCGAGCATTATCTCGTGATAAGCAAATCCGCCGGAACTTATCTACAGACGGATTCGTGTGAACTTTACGAGCCAACAGAGTGGTGGTACGGAGAGTGGGATGGAAGCGACTTTGCCAGCTATGCGGACGCTTCCCCATTGTCATTTTCGGGCCCTCCATTCACCACGACAGGGCTGCCCATCGACGAGGCTGAGGTCGTGGCGGTGGCGGTGTTCATGGGCGTTGTGGATGAGGCTGGCGATGGAAAAACGATGAGCGGAGACGACGTGATTGAGCCGGGCAAGGCGATCGTGGACTGCGTCACCGTCAAGTGGGAGAAGGGAACAACCACCTACGGTGGCACCTATGACCTCGAGCAGCCGTGGCCCGAGGTGGAGAACTTCGAGGACGATGCCCGCTGGGAGGACTGGACCCGTTCCGGCCTATGGGGGCGGGTGACGGAGAATGAGCTTTACGGGGAGCCTGGGCCGGTACGGCCATTCCCGTCGCCGACTCATGCTGCCTATTTCGGCACCCCGGACCCGACCACCGGCCAGGGCTCGTACGACTCCACTGGCTCTGTCGCTTATGGCGAGCTCTGCTCTCCCCCGAACATCCTCAACCCAGGCGACGAGTATGTGACGATCTCCTTTGATTACTTCCGAGAGGTCGAACAGTACATCGGGCCTTATCCCTGGGAGGTCTACGACAAAACCTACGTCCAAATCAAGTTCAACGGTACCGCCTGGGGGAGCGAGCCAGCTTGGAATTCCGATCCATGGAGCGTAGATGACCCCGGAAATGGCTGGAAAACGATCTGGTACAAGGACTCCAGCGACCCCAACAGCGCGGACTGGGAATCGGTGACGATTGCCAACTACCCGGATGCCGATGGGAACCCGGACCCTGATCGCCCGATAAAGGTCCCTCCCGATGCCACCAAGGTGTGGATCCGGTTTGTGTTCGATTCGGTGGACGGCTACAACAACGACTGTCTTGGCTGGCTGATCGATAACGTGAAGAAGGAGCACACCCCCGCTCCAGTGTGCCTGGAGATCACCACCGATACCCTGCCTCAAGGGACGGTAAAGGAGGCTTATCCCAAAGGGGATCGAAACGGAAACAATACGCCAGATCCCGGTGAGTGGATAGATCTTGACGGCGACGGCAAAGTCGAGTCAGGTGAGTTTGTCGATGCGAACGGTAACGGCGTATTCGACGCTAACGAAGTGTACCTCGAGCTTGAGGCCAACAAGCCGGGGAGCCGGTGGGAGGTGGTGGAGGATCCCAGGGGAGGATTTGTAGCGCTGCCTCCACGGCTTGAGCTTGAACGCGGGACTGGACGCATCTACGGCCACCCTGAGGTGGGGACGCAAGGGACGTATAAGATCAAGATTCGGGCCGTTTGGGGCGACGGCCGTGGCTGCAACACCGCGGAGAAGGTGTTCTACCTCACCATCCGCTCCCCGGAGGAGGGGATGGTCAACGTCATCGCCACCGAGGATTTTTCCCAGCCGGTCGGCTGGACGCTGGATGGCGACCCCAAGAAGCCCTTCGGTTCTACACAATACGGCTGCCCCAACCTGTGGCACGAAACCTCATCCGTCTTATACAACGGTAAAGACATCGTTACAGCCGAATACGAGCCGAGCGCCTACTTTGGAAAGAACGACAATACTGACCCCAACTACAACTGTACTCGGGCCAAGGGCTGCCTGGTGTCACCTTGGTACCCGATTCCCGCCGAGTTCGTGGGTGAGGAAATCGTCATAGGGTTCAAGTCCTGGCGCGAGGTGGAGTTCTACGACGGCGCTTTCGATCAAACCTCCGTCTGGGTCCAGCTAGAGGGGAGGGAGTGGAAGCAGGTGTGGTATAAGGACTCCCGTGATCCCTCTGAACAAGCTTGGACTTGGGAGGAGGTCACGACCGGGATCACCGTGCCCCAGGATCTTCCCAAGGTTAGGGTCAAGTTCTGCTTTGACTCCGTTGACTCTTACAACAACGACTTTGTAGGCTGGCTGGTGGATGAGG
>JAGGRX010000031.1 GCA_021159405.1 Candidatus Bipolaricaulota bacterium
CGGGGCTATCCAAGCCGAAGCGGCCTTTGGCCATCGGGGAGGTGATAGTGGCCGCAGGCATTTGGTCAACCTCGTTCGTGGGGATCAGGTACCTGGTGGGCTCGGCCCCCCCGCTTACGTTGGCAGGGCTGCGTTACTTCATCGCCTTTCTCCTTTTCTTGCCCTTCCTAGTTCGCCATCGGGGGAGCCTGCGGGCGCTGCGGCGGGGGCTTTGGATAAGGCTTGCCTTGATGGGGCTTGTCCAATATACCCTGGGGAACGGGGCCTTGTTTTGGGCGCTGAGATGGGTTTCCTCCACCGCAGGGGCGCTCACCCAGAGCTTAGCCCCACTTGTCACGCTTATGCTTGAGCTTTTGTGGCTTAGGGAACGGCTGAGTGCAAGGCAGCTTTTCGGGGTTTTGGTAGCGGTATCGGGGAGTGTGTTCTTCTTTGGCCCGGAGGCTGCGAGTGGGACGCACCCCGCAGCTTTGGCCCTGCTTGGGATTACCGTCGTGGCCTTTGGCCTGTTTCCCGTGCTGGTGCGCGAGAGCAGCCGATCCTCCGAGGTGGGGAGCGTTGTGCTCACGGCCCTGCCCTTGGGTTTTGGGGGCGGAGCCTTGCTTATCCTGGGCCTTATCTTCCAGGGCTGGGCCTGGCTTTCCAGTGCTGAATGGGGGATCGTGCTGGGGCTGGCGGCAGTGAATACCACCTTGGCCTACCTCCTGTTTACGCATGCCCTGCGGGAGCTCACGGCCACGGAGGCAAACGTGATCCTGAACCTCAGCCCTTTGGGCACCGCCCTCATCGCCTGGGCTACCTTGGGCGAAGGCCTTTCGGCAGCACAGGGCCTGGCGATGGTGGCCGTGGTGGCTGGAGCGGCCCTGGCCCAATGGCGCCGGGGAGTTGACCGCCGGGGGCGGGATCGGTAGCCTTCTCCTCGGAAAAGGAGGATCGATGAGGGCAATTCTTGTCATTGCAGACGGCCTTGGGGGGCGCCCGACCGATATGGGGGGCGCCACTTGTCTTGAACGCGCGCGCACGCCCAATTTGGACGAGCTGGCAAGGAAAGGAGCCTTGGGGCTCATGGACCCCATCGCCCCTGGGGTACGGCCGGGCTCGGATACCTCACACCTTTCCATCTTCGGCTACGACCCGTACCGGGTCTACACCGGCCGCGGGGCGTTTGAAGCGTTAGGGATCGGGATGGACGTGCGGAGCGGGGACGTGTGTTTCCGGGCGAACTTCGCCACGGTAGAGGAACGAAACGGAGAGCTGATCGTCGTGGACCGCCGGGCGGGGAGGCTTTCCGAGGGGAAGGAGCTTGAGGGAGCGATAAACGAAATCGACCTCTCGGATCTCGGGGTAGAGTTCTCCTTCCGGGCCTCCACCGAACACCGAGGGGCGCTTGTTCTCAGGGGTAAAGGCCTTTCGGCAGCGGTTTCAGATACCGACCCTCATGAGACGGGCGTGGCCCTACATGAGGCCAAGGCGCTGGAGGACTCTGAGGCCGCCCGACGCACGGCAGAGATCCTAAACGAGTTCTCCCGCAGGGCTTACCAGGTCCTCAGGGACCACCCGGTGAACCGCCGCCGCCAGGGGGAGGGAAAGCCCCCCGGCAACGCCCTCCTCTTGCGGGGAGCCGCCCTGATGCCTCATTTGGAACCGATCACGAATAAGTACGGGATCCGGGGAGCCTGCATCGCCGGGGGCGCCCTTTATAAGGGGGTTGCCCGGGCCGCGGGCTTGGAGGTCCTTTCCGTGCCCGGTGCTACCGGCGACCTTAGGACGGACCTGGCCAGCAAAGCCCGGGCGGCCCTCGAGGCCCTGGAAAGCTATGACTTCGTGTTTGTTCACATCAAGGGCACGGACAACGCCGGCCACGACGGGGATGCCGAGGCCAAACGTGCGTTCATCGAAAGGATCGATTCTGAGTTCTTCGGCACCCTCCTTTCAGGGCTCGACATGGGGCAAATCCACCTGTGCTTCTCCGGGGACCACACCACCCCTCCGGCCACAGGGGAGCATACGGCCGATCCGGTTCCCGTCTTATTCGCCGGTCCAGCGATCCGGCCTGACAAATGTGAAAAATTCTCAGAACGGGCCGCCGGGGAAGGGGGCCTGGGGCGTTTCTCCGGGCGCCTGGTGCCCCAGCTCCTTTCCTACTGTGATTTCGGCGAAAAGTTCGGTGCTTAGTCAGGGGGCATAAGTGAAAATTCGCGAGGTAGCACGGCTTATGGGGGCGGAGGTGCTCTGCGGGGAGGAGTCCCTGGACCTGGAGGTTACCCGGGCGTTCGCCGCGGACCTGATGTCGGACGTTTTGGCCATGGTACAGGAGGAGGGGGTCCTTCTCATCACCGGGACGGTGGTGCCACAGGTGGTGCGGGTGGCCGAGGTGATGAGCATGGGGGCCATCCTATTTGTTCGGGGAAAGCGCCCCTCGGCCGCAACCGTAAACTACGCTGCGGAGGTGGGGATCCCCCTCCTTGCCACAGATAAGATCATGTTCGAGGCCTGCGGGATCCTCTATTCGCGTGGGCTCCTCCCGGCCAAGCGAAAGGCACTCCCCAGGGAAAATGGCCCCCGCGACTAAGGCCCTCTACAAGCAGGTCTTCCCCGTGAAAAGCGACCTTGAGTCCGCCGGCAAGGTATCCACCGAGGTACGACGGATCCTGAGATCGCTTGGGGTGGAGCCGGAGGTGGTCCGCCGGGCAGGGATCGTCTGCTTCGAGGGGGAGATGAACATCGCCCTGTACACGAAGGGAGGCCGCATCATCCTCATCGTGCGTGACGATAGGGTGGAACTCCTGTTTTCCGACCGGGGACCTGGGATAGCCGACATCGACCTCGTAAAACAGCCGGGGTACTCCACTGCCCCGGATTGGGCCCGGGAGCTTGGATTTGGGGCGGGGATGGGAATCCCCAACATGGAGGCGAATTCGGATCGGTTCGCCATGTACTCCCGGGTGGGTGTGGGGACGGTGATCCGAGCCACCATATTCAGGAGGTGCCATGAAACTTGCGGAGGTAATCGAGCGCCTGGGACTTGAGGTATTGGTCCCAGGAGACCTTGGGCGGCGGGTGCGTTGGGGTTTTTGCTCTGATCTTCTTTCGGATGTCCTCGCCCATGCACAGGAAGGGGACCTTTGGATCACACACCAACGCCACCTGAACGTGGTGGCGGTGGCCAAGCTCAAAGGGGTGGCCGGGGTGGTGTGCGTTCGGGGTTTGCACCCGAGCCAAGAGGTCCTGGCCAAGGCCCGCAAGGAGGGCGTAACGGTCCTGGCAAGCGCCGAGGACGCCTTTGAGGTAGCCGGAAAGCTCTATGGCCTCCTTTCCCCATGAACTGGTTTCGGGCCGACCTGCACATCCACTCCGTGCTCTCGGCCTGCGCCAGCCTCGAGATGTCCCCTCGCCGCATCGTGACGGAGGCCCGCCGGGCCGGGCTTGATCTCATCGCCGTTTGTGATCACAATGCCGGTGAGAACGGCCGGTACGTGCGCCGCATCGCCCGCGGAAGCCCGGCCGTTCTCCTTGGAATGGAGATCCAAACTCAAGAAGAGGTGGAAGTGCTCGCCTACTTCGAGGACGAGGAGGCTTGTTTCGCCCTCCAGGAGGAGCTGTATCGGCATCTCCCCAAAATCCCCTGCCGGCCAGATCTGTTCGGGGACCAAGTGGTGGTGGACGAGGAGGACGAGATCGTACGGACGGTGGACCGCCTGCTCCTTTCTCCCGTATCCCTTCCCCTCGAGGAGGTGGTACGGCGGGTAGAGGCCCTGGGGGGCCTCGCCATCCCGGCCCATGTGGATCGCGTCCCCGGGGGGCTGCTCGCCGTGCTTGGGCTCCTCCCTGAAGGAGACTGGCCGCAAGGGGTAGAGATCGCTCCCTGGACACCTGTTTCGGAGGCGCTTGCGCGCTGGCCAAATCTTTCGGGGAAGGCGATCTTCCGGAGTTCGGACGCCCACGTGCCCGAGGAGATCGGCCGGGGGTGGACGGACCTTTACATCGCCGCACCGGAGCTTTCGGAGCTCCGAGCGGCGATCGAGGGGAAGGGAGGGCGGCTCGTTCGGCCGGGCCCCGAGGTAAAGGAGGTTTGATGGCAGTAAAACTGGAAAGCCGTGTGGCCGAGCTGGTGGAGCCCTTCGCCGGCCGGCCTTCGGAACTCATCCAAGCGCTGCACCGGGTTCAGGAGGAGCTGGGTTACATCCCCGAGGAAGCCCAGCGGACGGTGGCCGCGGCCCTCAGGGTGCCCCTGTCCCAGGTGCACGGGGTGGTTACCTTTTACCACTTCTTCCGGACCGAGCCCGTGGGCCGGCACATCATCCGGCTGTGCCTGGGTACCGCCTGTTACGTGCGGGGCGCGGCCCGGGTGCTCCAGGCGCTACGGGAGGAGCTGGGGGTGGACCTTGGGGGAACCTCCGCCGATGGCCTGTTCACCCTGGAGGGGGTGCGGTGCCTTGGGGCGTGTGGCCTGGCGCCGGTGATGATGGTGGACGGGGAGGTGTACGGGCGCCTGACCCCGAGGCGGGCGCGGGAGATCCTCTCCCGCTACCGTGACGAATGATCGAGGACCTGTCCATGCACGTGGCGGATCTGGTGCTGAACGCGCTGCGGGCGGGCGCAAGACGAATTGACGTTGTGCTGGAACGAAAAGGGGACCGGCTGATCCTGGAGGTGGCCGACGACGGACGCGGGATGACCGAGCGGGAACTTGAGCGGGCGCTGGATCCGTTTTTCACCACCAAGGACCGGCCAGAGGGGATCGGCCTTGGGCTGTCCTTGGCCCGGCAGACAGCCGAGGAGCTGGGCGGGGAGCTTTCCGTACATTCGGCTCCCGGTGAGGGCACCCGGGTGCGCCTTTCCATCCCCTATGAGCATCCGGACCGGCCGCCTCTTGGGGACTTGGCCGGCACCCTGGTTCCGCTCATGATTTCAAGCGAAGGGGTTGAGTTCACCCTGCGCCTTGCGGATGATCACTCAACGTGGGTGCTGAACAGCGAGGACATTCGCGCTGCCCGGGGAGATGTCCCCGGGTATGGTTTGCTTTCTTTTTTGGAGGCCAAGGTGAAAGAGGGACTTGAGTCCATAGGGCTAAAGGAGGACGCATGAAGCTTGAGGACCTGCGCAGGATCCGGGAGCAGGCCAAAGAGAGGCTCCGCCTGCGGAGTGGGACCGCCCGGGTGAAGATCGTGGTGGGGATGGGTACCTCCGGGATCGCCGCCGGGGCGCGCCAGGTGCTGCGGGCGATCCTGGACGAGGTAGCCCGCCGCAACCTCGACGATGTGCTCGTTACCCAGACCGGGGAGAAGGGCCTTTCCTCCCACGAGCCGATCGTGGAGGTGCACGAGGAGTCCCGGGTCATCGTCTACGGCGATGTGGACGAAGCCCTTGCCCGTAGGATCGTGGCCGAGCACGTGGTGAACGGGCGGCCCCTGGAGGACCGGATCCTCGAGCTGCGGGAGGTGAACCGGTGATCACCTTGACGATAGACGGCCAGAGGGTGGAGGCCGAGGAAGGGCAGACGATCCTGGAGGCCGCCAAGGCTGCCGGGATCCGGATTCCCACCTTGTGTCATCTTGAGGGACTCTCCCCCCGGGGATCATGCCGCCTCTGTCTCGTTGAGGTTAAGAACTGGAATGGGAAACTGGTCCCGGCCTGCGCCACCCCGGCCCAGGACGGGATGGAGGTGGTGGCGAGCTCCGAGCGCCTGCGCAACCTCCGCCGGATGATCTTGGAACTGCTTTTCGCAGAGCGCAACCATATCTGTGCCATATGTCCGTCAAACGGCCACTGTGAGCTTCAGGACCTGGCCTGCGAGCTGGGGATGGACGTGGTGCACTTCCCGTACCGGTTTCCCGGCCTGAAAGTGGACGCCAGCCACCAGAGGTTCGTCTACGACCCGAATAGGTGCGTTCTGTGTGGCCGCTGCGTACGGGCCTGCTCCGAGGTGGAGGGGGCGATGACCTTGGGCTTCTCCGGCCGGGGGGTGTACACCCTGGTGGAGGCGGACCTGGGAGGCCCTTGGGGGGCGTCGGAGACCTGCACCGGGTGCGGCAAATGCGTGCAGGCCTGTCCCACCGGCGCCCTGGTCGAGCGGGGGAAGGCCACGGCAGAGCAGGAGAAGCGCCCCCAACTTGTGGCCGAGGTGACAGAAAGGAGACCCCGTGTCCAAGATTAAGCTAGCCACGGTGTGGTTTTCCGGCTGCTCGGGATGTCACATGTCCTTCCTCGATCTGGACGAGCGCCTGGTGGAATTGGCGCAAAAGGTCGAGGTGGTCTATTCACCACTGGTCGACATAAAGGAGTTTCCGGACGGGGTGGACGTAACGCTGGTGGAGGGGGCAGTGGGAAACACAGAGCAACTTAAGATGCTTCAGGAGATTCGAAGAAAAACGAAGATCCTGGTGGCGCTTGGGGACTGCGCGGTCACCGGCAACGTCCCCTCCATGCGCAACCCCATCCCGCGGGAGGATGTCCTGCGGGCGGTGTACGGGGAAGGGGAGGTGCCTGGCCTAGAGGAAGGCGAGGTGCCGCGGCTCCTCCCCCGGGCGCTGCCCCTGGCGATGGTGGTGCCGGTGGACGGTTTCATCCACGGCTGTCCTCCCCCGGCGGACCGGATCTGGAAGTTCATCCGGAAGCTCCTTTCCGGTGAGGCACCGGTTTTGGCCGGCGAGGACCTGAGGTTTGGGTGAGGTGGACGTCATGAAAAAGATAAAGCTCCCTGTAACGCGCATTGAGGGGCACGGCCTGATCACCCTCCGGTTGGGCGAGGACGGGGAGGTGGCCGAGGCCAAGTTCCACGTCACCGAGGTCCGGGGATTCGAGCGGTTCTGCCGGGGTCGCACCATCTGGGAGATGCCCGGGATCACCGCACGGATCTGCGGGATCTGCCCGGTGTCACACCTCCTCTGCTCGGCCAAGGCCGGGGATGCGATCCTGGCGGTGCGGCCTCCCCGGGCGGCGGACAAGCTCCGGAGGCTCATGAACCTCGGTCAGTTCGTCCAGTCCCATGCCCTGTCCTTCTTCCACCTCTCAAGCCCGGACTTGCTTTTGGGCTGGGACTCCGACCCCGCCCGCCGCAACGTGTTCGGCCTGATGGAAAAGCATCCGGAGCTGGCCCTGGATGGGATCCGCCTTCGGGCCTACGGGCAGAAGGTCATCGAGGCGCTGGGGGGCAGGAAGATCCACCCGGCATGGGCAGTCCCCGGAGGGGTGAGGTCCCCGCTCTCCGAGGAGGCCAGGGACGCCCTGGCCGCGGGGCTCCCTGAGGCCATGCGCATTGTTCAGGACGCCATCTCCCTCTACGAGGAGCATTTGGATGACTGGGCTGAGGAGATCGCCACGTTCGGGAACTTCCCCAGTTTATTCATGTCCCTCGTGGCGGAGGACGGCACCTGGGAGCACTACGGCGGCCGGATCAGGTTCGTGGATGCGGACCGCAACGTGGTGGCCGACGGGCTGGACCCAGCCAGCTACCAGGAGTACATCGGCGAAAAGACCGAGGGCTGGTCCTACCTCAAGTTCCCCTACTACAAGGAGGCAGGCTACCCCGAGGGGCTGTATCGAGTGGGCCCCCTGGCCCGGCTCAACTGCTGCGACCGCATGGGCACCCCGCTTGCCGATGAGGCCCTGAAAAGGTTCCGGGCACTGGCGGACGGAAAGGCCGTCACCTCCTCCTTCCACTACCACTACGCCCGCCTGATCGAGATCTTGGCCTCCTTGGAGCGGATCGGCCGGTACCTCGAGGACCCGGAGGTCCTCTCCGCCAGGGTGCGTGCCGAGGCGGGGATCAACGAGCTTGAAGGGGTAGGGGTACATGAGGCCCCCCGAGGAACCTTATTCCACCATTACCGGGTGGATGAAGACGGGATCATCCAGTGGGTGAACCTGATCGTGTCCACCGGTCAGAACAACCTGGCCATGAATCGCACCGTAAGGCAGATCGCCCAGCGTTATCTCACCGGAAGGGAGATCACAGAAGGGCTCCTCAACCGCCTTGAGGGCGGGATCCGGGCCTACGATCCTTGTCTTTCCTGTTCGGTGCACGCGGTGGGAAGGATGCCCCTCAAGGTCCAGCTTTTCGATCAAGGCGGGGCCTTGATCTCAGAAAGGGCACGGGCATGAAAACGCTGGTGGTGGGCTTCGGTCACCCGTTGCGGCGGGACGATGGCGTAGGCCTGTGGGTGGCCCAGCGCCTTGAGGGGATGCCCGGGGTGGAGGTGGTGGCAGCCCAGGCCTTGACCCCGGAGCTCATCCCCAAGATCGCCACCTCTGACCTGGTCATCTTCGTGGACGCCCGGGTCGGATCGGGACCGGTGTGTTGGACCCGGATCCGGCCTGGAGTGCGGCCGGCCCTGATCCACGCCCTGTCCCCCCAAGGCCTTTTGGCCTGGACGGAATACCTGTTCGGCAGGGTCCCCGAGAGTTGGCTCGTCACCCTGCCTGCCCGGGATCTCTCCTTCGGGGAGGGGCTGTCCCGAAAGACCCGCCTGGCGGCGGAGGGACTCCTGAGCCGCATCCGTACCTATCTGGCAGAAAGGAGCGAGCAATGAGGCGGCTTGAGGTCCTGGTGTGCTCCGGCACGGCCTGCCTCTCCTCAGGAAGCGAGGCGGTTAAGCGGGCCCTTCTTGAGGCCATTTCCGCCCATGGTATCGCCGATGAGGTGCGCATCGTCGAGACCGGCTGCATGGGCCCCTGTGAGCTTGGGCCGGTGATGCTCGTCTACCCCGAGGGGACCTTTTACGTCAAGGTGCGGCCCGAGGATGCCGAGGAGATCGTGGTCGAGCACTTCCTGAAAGGGCGGCCTGTGCAGCGGCTTTTGTGGGCGGAGGGGGCCCCAGCACCCAGGGAAATCCCGTTCTTCGCTCGGCAAAAAAAGGTGGTACTCGCCAATTGCGGGATCATAGATCCTGAGGAGATCGAGGAGTACATCGCCGCCGGGGGCTACGAGGCCCTGGGGAAGGCCCTCACCGAGATGTCTCCGGACGAGGTGATCGAGGAGATCAAGCGGTCCGGGCTCAGGGGCCGGGGCGGGGCCGGCTTCCCCACCGGGGTCAAGTGGGAGCTTGTGCGAAAGGCCCCTGGAAGTGAAAAGTACGTGATCTGCAATGCGGACGAGGGGGATCCCGGGGCGTTCATGGATCGGGCCATCCTGGAAGGGGATCCCCACGCGGTGCTCGAGGGCATGGCGATAGCCGCCTATGCCGTGGGTGCAAAGCGGGGTTACATCTACGTGCGGGCCGAGTACCCGCTTGCCATCCAGCGCCTTAAGCGGGCCATCTCCCAGGCGCGGGAGTATGGCCTGTTGGGGGATGACATCTTTGAAAGTGGCTTTTCTTTCGACGTGGAACTCCGGATGGGGGCAGGGGCGTTCGTGTGCGGGGAGGAGACGGCCCTGATCGCCTCCATCGAGGGCCGGCGGGGCGAGCCCCGCCCGCGCCCCCCTTATCCCGCCCAATCCGGCCTCTGGGGAAAGCCCACCCTGATCAACAACGTGGAGACCTTCGCCAACGTGCGGCACATCATCCTCAAGGGGGCGGACTGGTTCTCCTCCCTGGGCACCCAGACCAGCAAGGGCACGAAGGTGTTCGCCCTGGCCGGCCAGGTCAAGAACACCGGGCTCGTCGAGGTCCCAATGGGAATAACCTTAAGGGAACTCATCTTCGAGGTCGGCGGCGGGGTCCCGGAGGGCCGGAAGTTCAAGGCGGTCCAGATCGGGGGTCCTTCAGGAGGATGTCTTCCGGAGGAGCTCCTCGATGTTCCCGTGGATTACGAGTCGCTCCGAGAGCACGGGGCGATCATGGGCTCGGGCGGCGTGATCGTGCTCGATGACTCAGCATGTATGGTGAACGTGGCCAAGTTCTTCCTGCAGTTCACCGCTGATGAATCCTGCGGAAAATGCACCCCCTGCCGGGTGGGCACCCAGATGATGCTGGAGATCCTAAACCGCATCACGGAGGGCGAGGGCACCGAGGAGGACCTGGCCCGGCTGGAGGAGCTGGCACAGCTGGTGAAGAGCGCATCTCTATGCGGCCTGGGGCAAACCGCCCCCAATCCGGTGCTTTCCACTCTCCGTTATTTCCGCGATGAGTACTTAGCTCATATCCGAGATAAGGCCTGCCCGGCCGGGGTATGTCCGGCCCTCATCCACTACGAGATCGATCCGGAACTGTGCCGGGGCTGTGATGCCTGCCGGCGGGCCTGCCCCACCGGGGCGATCCAGGGCACGCCGGGCAAACCCCCCTACACGCTGGATCAATCGCGATGTATCCGATGTGGGGCCTGCCTTGCTGCCTGCCCGTTCGGGGCGATCGCCAGGCTCCCTGGGAGAAAGGAGTGAGGGTGGAAAAGCTGGAAATCGTCCGCCGATTCCCGAGGAAGCGTGACCAATTGCTTGCCATCCTGCACGAGCTTCAGCGAGCAAACCCGCGTAACTATCTAACCGGCGAGGACCTGCGCCTGGTGGCAGAATACCTAGACCTTCCGCTCTCTGCAGTGCACGACGCGGTGACCTTCTACTCCATGTTCTCGCTTGTGCCCCGGGGCAAGCACATCATCCGGCTGTGCGATTCCCCTCCCTGTCACCTCGCCGGGGCTTGGTCCCTCCTTTCGGCACTGAAGGAGGAGCTGGGGATCGACGTAGGGCAGACTACCGAGGACGGCCTGTTTACCCTGGAGCTCACCAGCTGCCTCGGGGTGTGCGGGGTGGCCCCGGCGATGATGATCGACGATGAGGTATACGGGAACCTGACCCCGGAAAGGCTCAAGGAGATTCTAGCGCGCTATCGGGAGGAAGGATGAGGATCGCACGGGCGCACGTGTTAGTTGGGGTAGATGAGGAGGCCCGCCTCGCGGGCGTGGATCGGGTTCTGTCCGCCTTCAGGGAGGCCATTCGGAACGCCGGGCTGGAGGGCGAGGTCCAGGTGGTGGAGACGGGGACCCTGGGGGTCTCCGGTCGAGGCGTGGTGCTCGTGGTGTACCCAGAGGGGGTGTACTACGCCGGGGTCACCCCGGAGGACGTCCCGGTCATAGTGGAGGAGCATCTTTTGAAAGGGAGGCCGGTGGAGAGGCTCAGGCTTCCCGCCGCGGTGCCCCAGACCGAGCCCCGCCAGGTCCTGGGCCGGCAGGTGCGGGTGGTCCTCAGAAACTGTGGGGTGATCGACCCGGAAGAGATCGAGGAGTACATCGCCGCCGGGGGTTACGAGGCCCTGGGGAAGGCCCTCACCGAGATGTCCCCGGATGAGGTGATCGAGGAGATCAAGCGGTCCGGGCTCAGGGGCCGGGGCGGGGCCGGCTTCCCCACCGGGGTGAAGTGGGAGGCGGTGCGCCGCGCTTCCGGCCAGGAGAAATACGTGATCTGCAACGCCGACGAGGGCGAGCCCGGAACGTTCAAAGACCGCCTTATCCTGGAAGGGGATCCCCACAAGCTCATCGAGGGCATGATCATTGCTGGCTATGCGGTGGGGGCGAGGAAGGGGTACGTGTACATCCGAGGAGAGTACCAGCTTTCCATCGCCCGAATGCAAAAAGCCATCTCCCAGGCGAGGGAGTACGGCCTTTTGGGGGATGATATCCTCGGGAGCGGGTTTTCCTTCGACCTCGAGGTCCGCCCCGGGGCCGGGGCCTACGTGTGCGGCGAGGAAACCTCCCTCATCGAGTCCCTGGAGGGCAAGCGCGGCTGGCCCAGGATCCGTCCACCGTACCCGGTAACCTGCGGCCTCTGGGGCAAGCCCACGGTGGTTAACAACGTGGAGACCTTGGCCAACGTCCCGGAGATCCTCCGTCAGGGCGCCGACTGGTACCGCACCTTGGGCACGCCCACCTGCCCGGGGACGAAGGTGTACACCCTCCTTGGGCATGTCCGCTATCCGGGCCTGGTGGAGGTGGAGATGGGCACCCCCTTGCGGACGCTGGTTTACGAGCTCGGCGGCGGAGTCCCCGAGGGGCGAACCTTGAAGGCCGTTTTGGTGGGGGGAGCCGCCGGGGCCTTCCTCTCGCCCCAGGACCTGGACGTGCGCATGGACTTCGACTCCCTCAGGGAAATGGCCGCCGCCCTGGGCTCGGGGGCTGTGCTGGTCATGGACGAGTCCGCTTGCATCGTGGACATGCTGGCCTCGGTGCTCAGGTTCTTCCGCCATGAATCGTGCGGCCAATGCACCCCCTGCCGGGCCGGGACCGATGCCCTGGTGCGCCTCATCGAGGCGGTTCGCCGTGGAGAGGGGGACGGGCGTACACTCGGGCTCATGACGGAGATAGTGGAGACGATGAGGCTCGCCTCCCTATGCCCCTTGGGCCAGTCAGTTGCCTTGCCGGTGACCACCGCCTTGACCCACTTCCGCGATGAGTTCGAAGCCCACCTGGCTGGCGAGCCCTGTCCCCGTTGCCACAAGCTCGAGAGGGCGCTCAGATGAAACTCACTTTCGCCGGGGCCGCAGGGACCGTTACGGGCTCCTGCTTCCACCTGGAAGCGGGTGGGCGGCAGCTTTTGGTGGACTGTGGCATGTTCCAGGGGCTGCCGGACCTGGAGGAAAGGAACTACGAGCCTTTCCCGTTCGATCCAAAGAAAGTGGAATGGGTCTTCCTCACCCATGGGCACCTTGATCACCTGGGGCTGATCCCGCGGCTGGTGCGGGAGGGATTCCGGGGCAAGGTCGCCTCCACGGTGCCCACCCGTGACATCGCCCACATCATGCTCATGGACGCCGCGCGCATCCAAGAAGAGGAAGGGGATGACGCCCTGTATACCTGGGAGGACGCCCTGGCCGCCCTGGATCGGTTTCAGGTTCATCTCGAGTACGGGGAGGTTCTTTCCCTGCCCGGCGGCATCCAGGCCAAATTCAACGACGCAGGCCACATCCTGGGGGCTGCCTTCGTAGAGCTCCATGTAGAGGGAAAGACCATAGTCTTCTCCGGGGATTTGGGAAATAGAGGAAAACCCCTGGTGGAGGATCCAAGTTACCCGCCCAAGGCGGACGTCCTCGTGCTCGAGTCCACCTATGGGGACCGGGTGCACCGACCCATCGAGGAATCCATCGAAACGCTAAGGCAGGCCATTTGGGAGACGCTGTCCGCTGGGGGAAACGTGATCATCCCCTCCTTCGCCCTGGAACGGACCCAGGAGGTGCTGTACATCCTGTTCAATCTGTGGCGAGAGCGGAAGATCCCTCGCTGCCGTATCTATCTCGACTCGCCCCTGGCCACACATGCCATACGGATCTTCGAGCGGTATACGGACCGGTTTCCAGAACCCGCCCGCAGGACTTTTCTCAAAAAACGCAACCCATTCGATTTCGAGCTCCTTGAGTACACCCTTACCAAGCGGGCCTCCAAGCGCATCCCGAGCGACGAAGGCGGCGCGATCATCATCGCCGGCTCGGGGATGTGCACCGGCGGGCGGGTGCTGTTTCACCTACGTAAGAACTTGCCCCGTCCGGAGTCATCCGTGGTGTTTGTGGGGTTCCAGGCCGTGGGGACTTTGGGCCGCCAGATCCTGGATGGCGCGACCCAGGTCGAGATCCTGGGGTCCATCGTACCGGTGCGGGCGAAGATCTGGCGTATCGACGGGCTTTCCGCCCACGCGGACCAGCCCATCCTGGTGGACTGGGCCCTGCACGCCGACCCCGAGCAGGTGTTCCTGGTCCATGGGGAGGAGCCCGCCCTCTCCGCCCTATCCGAAAGGCTGCATAGGCACGGCCTTTCGGTGCATGTGCCGGCCTGGCACGAGACGGTAGAGCTATGAACTTAGGGCTTGCTTTTCACCACGGAGCCCACCAAAAAAGAAGAACCACATGAGGATCGCGGTGTTGGGCAGCTTGAACATGGATCTTGTGATGGAGGTCGAGCGCCTCCCCCGGCCAGGGGAGACGGTGCCGGGCAGGACATTTAGCCGCTATCCAGGGGGCAAGGGGAACAACCAGGCCATCGCCTCGGCACGCCTGGGGGCGGAGGTCAGCCTGTTCGGTTATGTGGGGGCGGACGCCTTCGGCGAGGAACTCCTCAGAGTAGCTCAGGATGCGGGCGTGGATGTGACAGGCGTCAAGCGCCTCCCTCACGCCCAGACCGGGATAGCGTTGATCCTGGTGGCACCCGACGGGCAGAACCAAATTGCCTATGCCCCAGGGGCGAACGGAAAGATCGACGAAAGCTATGTGGAGCAAATCATTCCCCGGCTTAAGGCCGCCGACGTACTACTGATGCAGCTGGAGATCCCGATTGGCCCGCTTGCCTTCCTCCTTCGCAAACTCCCGGAGGATCGGCCGCTTGTGATCCTGGACCCTGCCCCTGCCCAAGACCTCTCTGCCCTCCCGCTTAACCGGGTGGACTATCTCACCCCCAATCGGGAGGAACTGGGCGTGCTTTTGGACAGTCCAGTCATGGAAAAGGACGAACTTATGCGGGCCTCTCAAACCCTCTTCAGTTTGGGGGTGCGACACCTGGTAGTCAAGGCAGATCGGGACGGAGCGTACCTCGCCGAATCAGGCGGGGTAACCCGCTTTCCGGCCTACAAGGTGAAGGCAGTGGACGCCACTGCGGCTGGCGATGCCTTCAACGCCGCTTTGGCGGTCATGCTTGCAGAGGGCAAAGGGCCGTATGAAGCCATCGGCTATGCCAACGCTGCCGCAGCCATCACCGTGACCCGCAAGGGCGCTGTTTCCTCCCTCCCCACCCGGGCCGAGGTCCAGGACTTCCTCCGACACCCCTATCGCTACGACCCAGCTTGACAAGCGTATTCTCTCACCCTGCGCCCCACTTACGGGCCCAAAGTTTGGTCCGGGAGTTATAAAGGGGGTAGTCGCCGATTGGGGCCGTGAGGATCCGGTCCACCAGCTCCTGCGCCTCTTCTTCCTCTCCTTCGGGATCCAGACAGTACTCGACCATGAAGCGCAGGTTCTCTAGGTACTCGGGGCAGAGCTCCACCGCCTGGGAGAGGTACTCCTCGGCCTTCTCCAGGTCCTGCTTCCACCGGCCCATGAACAGGGCCAGGATGCCGGACGGCAGGCCACCCCAAAAGCCCCCCATGGAGCGGTAGGGTCCGGCGCAAAGGTACATGTCGTCGAGCTCCAGGGCCCGCTCGATCAGCGCGTGGAGCTTCGGCGCATCCCCCCGCTTCAGAGCCCCAAACTTGTCGAACTCATCGTATCTAGCCCAGTTCGCATAAAGCCAATAACAAGCGGCCACGGAATCGCAGGCGGCCACCGCCTCCAAGAACAGCGCTTCCTTGGTCTCCGGCCGAAGTTCTGCTACATCCTGGCACAAGTTCAACGCCGCAAAACCGTAATCCCTCCCCTTGAGGTATGCCTGCTTCTTTTCGTTTTCCTCGGTGAGGAATACGTCAGCGAGTGTGTAGTAGCTCCTGGCGAGCATTAGGAGGACATGGCTGTCCTCGGGCTTTATAGCCAAAGCTTGTTCGTAGAGGGAGATCGCCTCCTCCAATTTTGCCTTTAGGGTGTCATGTGCCTCCAGCGTGTATTCACTGGTCCAAACCTCCTGAAACGCGGCATCCGCTTGACTGACCAGCTCCTCCAAGGACTGTGCAAGGCCCGCCAAGGACACCATCGCCACCGTGGCGAGAGCAAGGATCGTTTTCATACTGCTATCACCTCCACGTTTTCTTGGCGAACACTATAGACCCGGCAGGGGGAATCGAGCAAGGGTTGCCCATGAGCGATTCCCCGTGCTATAGTTCACAAAACCACA
>JAGGRX010000093.1 GCA_021159405.1 Candidatus Bipolaricaulota bacterium
GTGCGTCCACTGCCTTCCGGTTGGCTTTGGCGATACGCTGGGCGGCCGCCACCACCACGCTGGCCTTCGCCTCGACCGCGGCGCGGGAAAGCTCACTGGCATGCCCGGGCCGTTCGGTGCGGAGAAGTTCGTACTTGAGCCCTGAAGCATCCAGGGCCTTCCGGATCTCCGGCTCACGCCCTCCCGCCCTGCCACGGTCGGCAGCAGGGTTCAAGATCACGACCACTTTGCCCTCGTTCATCGGCCTGGATTCTCGTCTATCCTTGCCCATAGATAAGCTCCTCGGCGCGCGAATGTCTTGAGCTCCCAGGGGATGGCGATGCCTCGTTTTGTCGGCAGCCACTCGCCGGGCTCGGCAAGGAAGAAATTGCGGATGACGATCTTTTGGTCTGGGCCCTGCTCATGGTCGGGGCGACTGGATTTGAACCAGCGACCTCCTGCTCCCAAAGCAGGCGCGCTTCCAGGCTGCGCTACGCCCCGCCGAAGCGATCTTAGCGGAGCCCGTTCCCGCAAGTCAAGGAACATCTGCTAGGAAGGTGCACAGGGGGGAGGGCAGCTGCCCTCCCCCTAGCGCTCAGCGTTACCCCTTGAGGGCTGCCTGGGCAGCGGCTAGGCGAGCCACCGGGATGCGGTATGGGGAGGCGGATACGTAATCTAGCCCGATCTCATGGCAGAACTGCACAGAGCGGGACTCGCCCCCGTGCTCCCCGCAGATCCCCACCGAAAGATCCGGTCGTGTCTTCCGCCCCTTTTCCTTTCCCATCTTCATGAGCTCCCCTACCCCGGTTCGATCTATGGTCTGGAAGGGGTCGTCGGGCAGGATCTTCCGATCCAGGTACTCGCGGATGAACTTTCCGGCATCGTCCCGGGAGTAGCCGAAGGTCATCTGCGTCAGGTCGTTGGTGCCGAAGGAGAAGAACTCGGCAACTTCGGCGATCTCGTCTGCGGTGATGGCCGCCCGGGGCACCTCGATCATGGTGCCCACCTTGTAGTCGAGCTTGACGCCCTCTTCCTCCATGGTGCGGGCGGCTATGGCGTCGATCCTTTCCCGTACGGCCCGCATCTCATTTACATGGCCCACAAGCGGCACCATGACGTAGGGCTTGGGGTTAAGCCCCTCTTTCTTGAGCTTTGCCGCCGCTCGGAAGATGGCCTCAACCTGCATGTCGTAAAGGTCGGGATGGGTGATCCCCAGGCGCACCCCCCGGTGCCCCAGCATGGGGTTGAACTCGTGGAGGGACTCGATCTGGGCTTTTAGGTCCTCCTTGTCCAGGCCGAAGCGTTTGGCGAGTTCGGCGATCTCGGCGTCGTCCTTGGGGAGGAACTCGTGCATGGGGGGATCAAGGAGCCGGATGATCACGGGCTTTCCGTCCATCACCTTAAGGATCCCGTAGAAGTCCTCCGCCTGCATCTCGGAAAGGCGCGCCAGGGCGTCCTTCCTTGCCTCCGGGTCCTGGGCGATGATGGCTTGCTGCACGTAGGGGATGCGCTCCTCCCCGAAGAACATGTGCTCGGTGCGGCACAGGCCGATCCCTTCGGCCCCAAAGGCCAGGGCCACCTTGGCCTGTTCCGGCTTGTCCGCGTTGGCCCTCACCCCGAGCACCCGGTACTTATCCACCCACTCCATGAGCTTTGCGTAGAGCTGATAGATGGGCGCGTCCTCGGGCGCCAGGGTCCCTTCGATCAGCACCTGCACCACCTCGGAGGCCCGGGTGGGGATCTGTCCGGCCAGCACCTCCCCGGTGGTGCCATCGATGGACAGCCAGTCCCCTTCCTTTAAAGTTACCCCTCCCGCAGAGATGGTCTTTTTCTCGTAATCCACGATCAGACCCTCGCAGCCCACCACGGCCACCCTGCCGATCTGGCGGGCCACCACCGCGGCGTGGGAGGTCATCCCCCCGCGGGAGGTGAGGATCCCCTTGGCGACGGCCATCCCCTGGATGTCCTCCGGGGAGGTCTCGTGGCGTACGAGGATCACAGGCTCACCCTCTTCGGCCATCTTCACCGCGGCCTCGGCGGTGAGGGCAATGCGCCCGGTCGCCGCCCCGGGCCCGGCGGGAAGCCCCCGGGCCAGCACCTTGGCCTTTGCCTTCTCCTTGGGATCGAAGATGGGCTGAAGGAGCTGGGACAGCTGCTCGGCGGGGTCGATCCTGAGGATCGCCTCCTTCTCCGTGATCAACCCCTCCTCCACCATCTCCACGGCCATCCTCACCGCGGCAAACCCGGTCCGCTTTCCGGTGCGGGTCTGAAGCAGGTAAAGCTTTCCTTCCTCGATGGTGAACTCGATGTCCTGCATGTCCCGATAATGCCGTTCCAGGCGCTCCCGCACCTCGAGGAGCTGCTGGTAAACTTCAGGCATGGCCTCTTCCAGGGCTACCTGGGAGGGATCGGTCTTCTGGGCCACAGTGATGGGCTGGGGGGTGCGGATCCCAGCCACCACGTCCTCCCCTTGGGCGTTCAGTAAGTACTCGCCGTAGAAGCGGTTTTCCCCGGTGGCGGGGTCCCGGGTGAACGCCACCCCGGTGCCGGACCGCTCGCCCAAGTTGCCGAACACCATGGCTTGCACGTTCACAGCGGTGCCCAAGGTATCGGGGATCCGATTCAGCCGGCGGTACACACGGGCCCGCTCGTTGTTCCAGGAGCCGAACACCGCCCCGATGGCCCCCCACAGCTGCTCCCAAGGGTCCTGGGGGAAGGACTTCCCGGCGCGTTCGATGATGTCCTTATAGCGCTTCACGAGCTCGGCCAGGTCCTCGGCGGAAAGCTCTAGATCAGAGGCCGCCCCTTTCTCCCGCTTGAGCTGCTCCATCGCAGCGTCGAACGGGTCCACCCCGGAGCCGCTCTGGTCTTTGACCCCGAGCACCACAGAGCCATACATGGAAAGGAGCCGGCGGTAGGCATCGTAGGCGAAGCGGGGTGTGGTCCTCTTGGCCAGTCCCTCTACGGACTTGTCGTTCAAGCCCAGGTTCAAGATGGTGTCCATCATCCCAGGCATGGATACCGGCGCTCCCGAGCGAACGGACACGAGCAAGGGGTTTTCAGGATCGCCGAACTTGCGGCCGGTTGTCTTCTCCAGGTGCTTGATTCCTTCTTTGACCTGTTCTTCCAGTTCGGGAGGGTATTTGCCGCCGTGCTCGATATAATAACGGCAGACCTCTGTAGTGATGGTGAACCCCGGGGGGACCGGGATGCCAAGGCGGGCCATCTCGGCGAGGTTGGCTCCTTTCCCGCCGAGGAGGTCCTTCATCTTCGCGCTTCCGTCCGTTTTCTCTCCCCCGAACAAATACACGAGTTTGTCCATCGTCACCTCCTAATCAGGGCCCGAGCAAAAGCTCGGGCGCAGAACGGTTCTAGGTCGTCAAGACCCTTTCCGAAGCCCACCCACAGGATGGGGATCCTGAGGGCCTGCCAGATGGGGATCACCGCGCCTCCCTTGGCCGTGCCGTCCAGCTTGGCGACGGCGAGGCCCGTGACCCCTATCGCCTCGTTGAACAGCTTCGCCTGGGAGATCGCATTTTGCCCCACCGTGGCATCGATCACCAGGACCCGCTCATCAGGGGCTCGGCCATACACCTTCTCCACCACCCGGCGCACCTTGCCTAGCTCCTCCATCAGGGGGCGCTTGGTCTGAAGCCGCCCGGCCGTGTCAACCAAGACACAATCATACCCTTTGCTCTTCGCGTGCGCGAGGGCATCGTGCACGACCGCTCCGGGATCGGCCCCGGCCCGGTGCGCTATCACCTCTGCTCCCGCCTCTTCCCCCAGCTCGGCAAGTTGTTCGATGGCCGCGGCTCGGAACGTGTCGGCAGCGGCGAGAAGAACGCTGCGGCCCTCCTTCTTGAGGAGCCGGGCCACCTTGGCCACGGTGGTGGTCTTCCCGGAGCCGTTCACCCCCACGAACAGGATCACCCCGGGACGATGGGGAGGCGGGGACCAGCTCACCTCTGCGCCGGCCAAAAGCTCGGCTATGATGTCCTCCAGCGCCCTTTCCAGCTCCTCCCGCTCAAGATGCCCCTTGTCCAGCCGTTCTTTCAGGCCGGCGACGATCTCCGCGGCGGCGTCAACCCCCACATCGGCCGAGATGAGGATCTCCTCAAGCTCATCCAGTACCTCGGGGGTACTTGTCCTGGCGCTGAGGGTGGACTGAAGAGGCCCAAGCAGGCTCTCCCTGGTCCGGGCAAGGCCGCGGCTGAGACGCTGCCAAAGTGCCATCTACATCTCCTCGGGGGCGGACACCCCCAGGATCGACAGGCCCCGCCGGAGCACAAGCCTTACCCCGGCAAGGAGCGCCAGCCGCGCCGGGGTAGCCCTGCCTTGACCCAGCACCCTCACCCGCGCGTAGTAGGGGTGGAAGAGCGCCGCCACGCCCTCCAGGTACTCACAAAGGAGATGGGGGGCGAACCCAGCGGCCTGAACTAGGACATCGGGAAACCTGTCCAGCTCCTTTATCAGGGCGAGCTCCGCCGGATCGGTGAGTGGAGAAAGGTCCAGTTCGGTGGGGTGAGAAAAGGCGGGGGGGAGTTCGCCGGTTTTTTCGGCTTCGCGGAAGATGGAGGCGATGCGGGTATGGGCGTACTGCACGTAGTAAACCGGGTTGTCCATGCTGGTCTTTTTGGCAAGCTCGTAGTCGAACGCAAGGTGAGACTCTGGTCTCCTCATCACCATGAAGTAGCGGACCACATCCCGTCCCAGTTCCCGGATGAGGTCACCCAGGCGGATGAAGTGGCCGGCCCGGGTGGACATCCTCTCCACCCCCTCCCCCCCTTTGAGGGTGACGAACTGGTGTACGCAGTAATCGAGGAACTCCTCGGGAAGCCCGAGGATGCGCAAGGCGAGCTTGACCTGCTTTTGTTCCTCGGCATGGTCAGCCCCTTGCACGTCGATGACCCTGTCGAATCCCCGCCTGTATTTGTCCACGTGGTAGGCGATGTCCACCATGAGATATGTGGGGGTCCCGTCCGAACGAACCAGGACCGGATCGCGAGCTAGACCGTACTGGGTCGACCGCATCCACAGGGCGCCGTCCTTCTCGTACACCGCCCCACGCCGCCGGAGCTCTTCCAGGGTTTCCTTGACCAGCCCCCGCCGGTGCAGGTCCCCTTCCCTGGTCCATACGTCAAACCGGACCCCGATCGCCTCCAGGTCCTCCTTTATCATGCGCATCATGCGGTCGACTGCCTGTTTCCGAAAAACCGTTTGTGCCTCCGCGTCCCACTCAGGATAACGGTCCCCCCAGCTTCGGGCGAGTTCCTCCCCTATTGGGATGAGATAATCCCCTTGATAGCCCCCTTCCGGAAGGGGCTGGTCCTCCCCCAGAGCTTGCCGATAACGGGCCCACAGGGACTGGGCCAAAAGGTCGATCTGGCGTCCTTCATCGTTCAGGTAGTACTCCCGGGTCACCTCCCAGCCGAGCTGGGAGAAAAGCTCGGCCAGGACATCGCCCAAGGCTGCTTGGCGGCCGTGCCCCACGGTCAAGGGGCCGGTGGGATTTGAGGAGACGAACTCCACTTGAAGCCTTTTTCCCTTGCCCAGGGCCTGGCGGCCGTAGGCATCCCCTTGTTTGAGGATCGTGCGCAGGGTTTCCCAGACCACCTCGGGGCGGAAGCGGAGGTTGACGAAACCACGCTCTGCCCGGACCTGTTCAAAATCGGGATGCTCGGATAGTTTTGCCGCCAGCGTTCGGGCGATCTCCTCGGGGGATTTCCTCATAGGTTTGGCCAAAAGATAACTGATCCGGGTGGTAAGGTCACCGAACTCCGGACGTGGCGGACGTTCAATGGGAATCTGCTCAGGGCTAGGCACCCTCAGGGCGGAAAGTACGCCTGTGAGGGCGGCCCTGGCGCGGGCCTCAAGATACATTTATTTTTCGATCACAAAGCGGAGACCGGTCTTGACCTCGCCCCCGATTTCCACGTCGATGAACCCGGGCACGACCTTGATCTCAGCCTCTCCCTCGCGCTCCACGAGCCTCCTGGCGATGGCGATGGCCTTCACGGCTTGGTTCACGGCCCCTGCCCCGATCGCGTGTGCCTCCACAACCCCATCGTTTTCCAGGGCACCGGCGATGGCTCCAGCCACCGCATTGGGATTGGAACTGGACGCGACTTTGAGGATCTCCATCAGCGGCCTCCTTTTCGGCCCTTCAAGGGCATTTTTTGCGTCGACAGAACAATTATATCGCCTTTTGAGCGAGAGCGTCAAATGTATGTGCTGAGCTTGTGACATGAAATGAGACACCCCAGATGGTCACTTCAAGCTCGGGATATATGCGAAAGGGCGAGCCACGGTTCGAAGGGCTCCCCTGGTTGCAAGGCCACCCACCAGCCCCAGATGAGGGCCTCTTCCCCAGGGTCCAAACGGAAGTCCCGGGCTATCCCCAAATGCCTCCCCTCCTCCCCGGCATCCCAGATTGCCGCTACAGCTTGGGGAGGCACCACCAAAAGGATCCCCGCCCCACCGGGCGCCCGCACCAATGACCACCCCCGGGCCTCATACCCAGCATGGTAGGGGGATCGGATCCGGACACGCCCGGGAGAGTAAAGCACGGTATCCCGGAGCTCGCCTTCCGGTCTGAGGAATCCCAGGAATCCGCCGGAAAGTCGCCGCGGGCGGCCAGAATTCTTGACCCGCAGCAGGGAAAGGAGGATCCCCTCCCCGGGGGAAGCATAAATGACCTCTAAGGAAAGCCCCCTCAAGTCCCTGCTTCTGGGCTCACAGAGGAGACGGACCCCGGAGAGAGGGATTTCGCTGAACTCCCCGGCCCATCGCTCACCACGGAATTCCTCCCGATGGAGCCTCCCCGGCCAGTTCCACTCGTCCAAGGACAGCTCATAGAGGATCGGGTAGATCCCGCCGAACCAGGGCGAAAGCCAGGTGAATGCGCGAGGCCGCGGGAAGCCCACGAGCAACCACTCCTCCCCTTTCTCCCTCCAGGAGATCAAGCTCCCCGCGAAGCTCGGGGCCACCTGGAACCGGGTCTTCCCCGCGCCGATCGTAAAGACCCTCCGGCCCTCCCGCTCCCCCTCCGCAACCTCGGGCTTCCCTTGAGGGAGGGCAATAACCCACCAGGGGAAGCGGCGTTCCTCGCCCATCCCTCGGAGGACCAGCTTCCCCATGCCCGCCCGGATCGCCCCCGTTTTCGTCCAGCGGACACCAAGTTCCACAGGCTTCCCCCGCTTCACCTCGGAAAGCGGGAATTCCGCTTGGGCCAGGGAAATCCCCTCCGGAGGGGTCAGGGAGAGCATCCCGGAGAAAGGCTGTCCCCGGGCAGTCCTCACCCGGAACCCTAGCTGCCCCCTCTCGCCGATCAAGACCGTCCGCGACGGCTCCACCCATACGAACGGGCGCGGCTCCTCAGGGACGGCCGTAACCCCCCTCTCTTCGGCCCAGAGCCCCCTCACCGTGGTGAAGTCGCCGGGACCGATATAGAGGAGGTAGCGGTGTAGGGCCACGGCCCTCCCCGGGGGGAGCTCTCGAAGCTCCGTCTTCCAAGACCATCCCCGGGTGCAGTCCCAGGTCACCTTCCCCTCAGGGATAAGCCCTACCGTCCAGCCCTTGGTTCCCAGGGAAAGCCAGTCCTCGGCCAACTCTTCGGGGAAATCGCCCTTCCCTTCAGGGAAAGCCCCCAGGGGATTGGATATCAGCGCCTCGTGGGCCCGGAAGGAGACCTCCCAGGGCAGGTCCGGGAGGTCCCAGTGGACCACCCGCAGCTGTACCGGTAGGGGGGCCTCCCGGTGCGAGGAGGCGGAGTAGGAAATGCGCATCAGGTTCCCGGGGGAGGAAAGGACCTCCTTTTTGAGCCTGACCCCGGGAAAGCGGCCGGAATCGGCCTCCATGGTGAGCCGGACCCCGGCCGGACTCCGCTCGAGCCTCAGTTCCCAACGGCGTTGACCAAGATCCGAAGGGAAGAAGGGCGGACCGAGTTCCTCCCCCTGCCGCAGTACAGGATGGGTTTCTCCATGGCGGAAGAGGACAAGCCTCCCGCCTCGGGCCCGGGCTTCGAGCCAGCCCCAGTCCCCGGCCATCAGGGCACGGTCCCCCAGGAGGCAGCCGATGGTCTGGCCTGGCCCACGGGAGAGGATGGGAAGCGGGGAGATCTCCCACGTCTCGCCGGATGAAAGCTCCACCCGGCCGCCCAGGACATGTGCCCCGGGCCGGGCCTCGAGGTCCACTTCCAGAACCTCGGTCTCCCCGGACGACAGGCGGAAATCCCAGGAATGCGGCTCCAAGCTCAACCCCTCACAGGGGGCCAAGGAGACCTTCCCCTCCAGGGTGCCCTCGTAGTGGCTCACGAGGGAAAGCCTCACGCGTCGAGGCGTGTCCGGGCACACGAAAAGAGGCGCTGGCCCGCAGGAGACCTCAAGTGGGGGCTTCCCCTCAACCCCACAGGCGAATTCCGCCCCATCCCCCTCGGACAAGAGGGCGAGTCTGACCGCGGGAAGGGGGCGGTGTGGCTCAGCTTGAAGATCCGGGGAAGCTGAGCCCCGACATTCGCCCTCCCCTTCCTCTCCAGGCTCCAGGGAGAGGAGCTTTCCACCGGAGATCTTTATCCCGGGATCGCCGTGGACTGAGAGCGCGACGAGGCGCGGCGCTCGGGCTCTGTTCACAAGGCGCCAGCGCAGCTTGAACGGGATGGCGGACCAGGGTTTTGCTGGCTCAAGCCAAATTTCGGCTGAAAAATCAGGGGCGAAAACCGCACAGGGTGCTTTGGCCGCCCGGTCGATCACCACCTCCAGCCGCCTTCCCTCCCGCTCGAACACATAGCGGAAGACCTCTCGTCCCCGCCACTCCTCCCGATCCTCTTCCAATGTGATCTCGCGCTTGAGGCATCCGTACCAGTGGACATCGCCCAGGAACTCCTTCGTCCACGGCAACCGGAGGATCTGGGGGAGGTAATTCTCCATCCGCACGTCCGTCCCCGGGATCCAGAAGAACCCGGTTTTCTTATAGAGGGGAATGGCTCGCTCGTTCCCAGACCAGGTGTCCAGGGTGACGTAGGGGGCCCCAAGGCCGATCGCCCCCTTCAAGGCCGAGATAAGCAGACGCCTCCCGATCCCCTTTCCGTGCCAGTCCGGATGTACGTTCAGGAAGCTCACATAGGCCGCCTGGGGATCGTCCCAGTCGCGGGTGAGGGTGCAGGTTCCCACGATCTTCCCCCCGGCTTCGGCCACGAGATCCAGGAGGTAGTCCTCTTCCCGGCTGTGCTCCAGCACACGTTCCGCGGTGTAGGCGATACCGCCGGTGAAGGTCCCGGGCCAGGCGGCGTCGGAGGCGTTCAGAAGCTCGGCGAGCCCCGCGGCGTCCTCCTCCCGAAACGGCCGAATCTCGATCCCGTCCATACGGGCCGAATTCTAACCCGTCATTAGAAATCGGGGCCAGTGCTTCCTTAGCGCATCGTCCACGCGCTAGCTCTTCCAGAAGGGAGAGTGAGACACATCCTGCGGCGGGACCCGCCGGCGACCGAAGTGGACTGGGGAGGTGCGGGGGCTGAGTTTGGGGTGAGGCCCCTGAACATCGCCTTACGATGCTAGGCGGCCACGCTTTGGTATGGGGGTGGAGGGTCACGATCTTTCTACTTCAGAGGGGCGGTGGTGCGGCGTACCACCAAGCGTGGCTTGAGCAACCGGTGGAGGGGGCGTCGTCGCTTCCCTCCGATAACCGAAAGCAGCCACTCGGCAGCGATCTTGCCCATCTCAAAGGACGGCTGTGCCACCGTGGTGAGTTCTATGCGGGGAAGGGCGGCGTAGGAAATGTCGTCGTAGCCGACCAGGGAAAGGTCATCCGGCACGCGCAGTCCAAGCTCTTCGGCGGCCTGGAGCACCCCCAAGGCAGTGACGTCGTTGGCCGCGAAAATCGCGGTAGGACGGGTTCGCCTCCGCAAGATCCGAAGCCCGGCCTTGTATCCTGCAGCCTGCGTGAAGTCCGAAAATACCACCCATCCCTTTCGGAGGGGAAGGCCGCGCTCGGAAAGCACCTCCTTGAACGCCTCCAGGCGGTCTATACATGACTGGACATCCGGCTGGCCACCGATGAACCCAATCCGCTGGTGCCCCAGCTCCACCAGGTGCTCCACCGCAAGTCGGCCACCTAGGCGATCGTCCACGCCTACGTAGGGCGCCTTGACGATCCTCGAAGACCGAGACACCAAGACGAACGGGGTCTTGGACCGGGCCAGGTCTTTAAGGTAGGGGCTTTCGACTGTCACCGAGGTGAGGATGAGGCCGTCCACCCGTTTGCGCTTAAGCAGCCGGATGTAGCTCCACTCGCGCTCCGGATCGCCTTCTGTGTTGCAGAGTATCACCCCATACCCTTGGGCATGGGCCGCTTCCCCCACCCCGCGCGTGATCTCCGCGAAGAAGGGGTTGGTGATGTCGGGGATCAAAAGGCCCAACGCCTGTGACGACCCCATGACCAGCCCGCGGGCGAGTTCGTTGCGCTCGTAACCAAGCTCTGCGGCGATCCTGCGGATGCGGGCCTTGGTCTCCTCCCGGATGAGGGGGGAGTCATTCAGCGCCCGGGACACCGTGGAGGGCGACACCCCGGCAGCACGTGCCACATCCTTGATAGTAACCATCTCCACCTCTTTTATGCCAGAAATCTCCATTTTGCAACCCGGAGAACGAGTAGCCCCTGGCTTGAGAAGGTGCTATGCTCCGTAGGAGGAAACATGTCCAGGCCGGGGGAGGAAATCGACATGGACTAGAAGGCGTGCTGGGCAGAGGTCTCCAGTTTTACGCATAAGGAGGGGACATGAACTGGAGGAGGAAGGTGGAGAGGGAGTACTTGGAAGCGGATCAGGAGTTCGTGGAGCAGGTCCTGCCCTTGGGTTCGGTGGATCTCTCTTCTTTTGGGCTCATCGCCGACGCCACCCAGTATCTCCTGGTCGAGGAGAAGGGGGAGGTGCACATCCGGCCTGAGGTGGTCTCCCTTAAGGAGGTGGTGGCTTCCCTCTCCCGGGGAGGCACGAGTGTGACGCCCCAGGACGCGGAGCGGGCGGTGGGGCGGTTCGCCCAAATTTGGGAGGAGAAGATCCGCGCCCGGGGGAAATGGGAGGAGCTCGTGCAGGCCGCCCGGGAGGCGGGGGAGATAAAGTCCCCGCCCAAGAAACGCCGGTGGTTTGGCCGGTAGAAAATGCCAAAGATTTCCCTGCGCAATCTGGAAAAGCGGTTCGGAAAGACGGTTGCGATCTCGGGGTTGTCTTGTGAGATCCAGTCCGGGGAGCTGTTCGTGGTGGTGGGCCCCACTGCATGCGGCAAAACCACCTTGCTTCGCCTCATCGCCGGGCTCCTCCGGCCCGACCGGGGGGAGATCCTGTTCGACGGCCGGAGGATGAACGAGGTCCCACCACCACAAAGGGGCGTACGCATGGTGTTCCAGGGCCAGGACTATGCCTTGTTTCCCCACCTTGCCATATATCATGAGCGACGTTGGTCCAATCTCTCCTTTCCCCTCAAACTTCGGGGTAAGACTTGGGAGGCGATCAGGGAACAAGTGGGAAAGATCACAGGCCGGATGGGGATAAGGAAAGAGCTTTTCCCGAGGAAGCCGGGTGAGCTCTCGGAAGGGCAAAAGCAGCGTGTGGCCCTGGGGAAAGCGGTGGTTGTGCCCCCGCAGGTGCTGCTTTTGGACGAGCCTCTGGCACACCTCGATCCCCCGGCGCGGGTCAAGGCCAGGAAAGAGCTCAGGCGGCTTCACGAGGAGCTTGGGACAACCACGGTATACGTAACCCATGATCTAGCGGAGGCGTTCCTGCTTGCCGACCGGGTGGCGGTGATGCAGGAGGGGCACTTCGTGCAGGTAGGGACCCCATCGGACGTCAGAGAGCACCCGGCAAGCTCGTTCATCGCGGATTTCGTCCGAAGCTACGAAGATTCCCTGCGCCAGGCCTTTTCTAGCTAGGGGAACAGAGATAGGGGTGCTTTTACCGTCCGTTCCGGTCATTCATTGTGAGGGATGTGTAGGGTGCTACCACCGATGAACTCCCGGATCAAGTGGTCGCCGGGGATCAACGTATGATCCTGCGTTTCCCAGATAGTGAGGCCAGCGATCGACCGGAACAGCTCCGAGATCCTCCGATAGCGGATGCGGGCATCGAGGAACGATTCGTAAGGCTCAAGCTCTTCCGGCCGTGGCCAAATGCCGTCGGGGAGGAAGTAGGGCTTCAGCACGGGAAGATCGAACGGCATCCCGCCGTTTATCAGGTGGTCTGCCAGGCCCATGAGGGGGATGATGGAGAATAGCTCCCCTGCTCGCACGTAATGCCAGTGAAGCAGCGTTTGTAAGGGGGGGTGGCTCCGGTGCTGGACATCCCGAAGCATGCGTCTGAGGAGCCTGACGTCCGTGAACTGGGTGAGCCGTTCGGTTGTCCCATCCCCCTCATACAGCATGTTCGCCGCCTCGATGTATAGGCGGAACATGGCTTCCTTGGGGATCCCTGCGGTGAGGGGAGGGTAGAAGCCGTGTAGGCAGTCAAGGAGAAGGATCTGGTCTTTCTCCAAACGGAGGGGCTTTGTCCCCACATGGGTGCCTTCTTTGAAGCTGTAGATGGGCTTTTCTATGGTGTCGCCGGCAAGGAGAGCCTTGAGGTGTCGGTTGATGGTCTGGATATCCAGGGCCTCCGGGGTCTCGAAGTTGCGGTCGTTTAGCCAGTCCGTGGGATGTTCCACCACCGGCCAGAAGTAGTCGTCCAAATTGAGCATCAAGAAACGGAGCCCTTCCCGCTTGAGCCGCTGGGTGAGCTTGACCGTGGTAGTGGTCTTCCCGGAGCAAGAGGGGCCGGAGATCCAGATCATCCTGAGCTCGTCCCCGGCCTCGATCCGGGCCAACACCTTCTTGGCCGCCTCGTCCAGCGACCGCTCGTAGACCTCAGTGGCCTCCTCGATGAGCTGGGGGAGCTTTCCGGCCCGGACGATCTCGTTCAAGCCCTCCACGGTGTCGCAGCCATGGGCTCGGTTCCAGGCCAGGATCTCCTCATGCCAAGGGGTGGGGTAGCCGTTTCCTACGAACTGATCCATGGTGAGTTCCCCAGCCCGCACCCAGTACTTGCCCCACCGCCAACACTCGTAAGCGTCGGCCACGGCGACGAACCCGAAGCTCCTAAGAACGTGGATGACGGTGTCCTGGATCTCCTCCACGGTGGGAGGGAAGTTGGCGATCCAGTGGCGGGGGTCCCGGTTCAAGGTGGCCACCACGATATCGGACAGGAACTCCGCCAGGTGCTCGTCATCCCCGCAAGCCTGAAACAGCCGGTCGTTCACCCCAGGGAGGTGATCTAAGGAGAAGCCCCCTACAGACCGCGCAGCTCGCAGGATGGCATGGACAATCCGCCCCTGGTCAAACGGGACCAGGGACCGGTCGCGTTTTTGTACTTTGCGGATCCTGTTTTGAACGGCCACGCTCGCATTATAGCAAGAATCGGCGAGATGCCCTGTCTGGAAACAAGAGCAGGGTTAAAATGGCGGCGATGAACCTTTTAAACGACCACTGCAGGAGGTCCTCGACGCTTTGGAAGGCGTTACATGATTCAAGGAGGCAAGGTGAAGGAACTTAAAGAGCGAGTATGGCAGCGGATAGATGAGCTGGCGGAAGAACTTTGGGACTTGGCGCTCAAGATCCACGAGAACCCAGAACTGGGGTTTGAGGAGCATAAGGCGGCAGCTTGGCTCACTGAGGAACTGCAAAAAGGGGGATTTGAGGTAGAGCTCCCCTATGGGGGCCTTAAGACCGCCTTCCGGGCCGAGCACCCGGCCAAGAAGGAGGGGCCGGCCATCGCCATCCTGGCGGAGTACGACGCCCTGCCGGAGCTGGGGCACGCCTGTGGGCATAACCTGATCGCCGCCATCGCCGTGGGGGCGGCACTAGGGCTAGCCCCGTTCAAGGGAGAACTCCCAGGGCGACTGGTGGTCCTGGGCACCCCGGCGGAGGAGGGGGGCGCGGGGAAGATCCTCCTCATCCAGGCCGGCGCCTTCCGAGATGTCGACCTGGCCATGATGGTGCACCCTTCCGATCAGACGCTAGTCGAACGAGGGTCCTTGGCCATCACCGAGGTGGAGATCGAATTCAAAGGCAAGGCAAGCCACGCCTCCTCCGAGCCGGAGAAGGGGATAAACGCTCTAGACGCGGTGATCCAGACGTTCAACGCCCTGAACGCTCTGAGACAACACATCAAGGACGGGGCCCGGATCCACGGGATCATCACCGATGGGGGCCGGAAGCCCAACATCGTGCCGGAGCACGCGGCGGCCCGGTTCTACGTGCGCGCCGCGGACAACGCCTACCGGGACGAGCTGGTGGAGAAACTCCGCCGCTGCGCCCAAGGGGCGGCCCTGGCCACCGGGGCACAGCTTACCTTCAAGAAGGTGGGGCACGAGTACAAGGCCATGCGCCCCAACCATCACCTCGCCCAGGCCTTCCGCCGAAACATAGAGGCCCTAGGGTACCCTGTTGAGGAGCCCAAAGGGGGCATGGGCTCCACCGACATGGGGGACGTTTCCTGGGAGGTTCCGGCCATCCATCCGTACATCCGGATCACGGAAGGGGAGGTGCCGGGCCACTCCCGGGAGTTCGCCCAGGCTGCCCGGTCCGAGCGGGCGAAGGAGGCGATGCTAGCGGCGGCCAAGGCGGTGGCCGGAACCTGCATCGACGTGTGGACGGACCCTGAGCTCTACCGCGCGGTGCGGGAGGAATTTGAACGGGGCCGAGGGTAGTGCCAGAGCTGGACTGCAAAAACTTGATAAGAAAATTCGGTGGTCAAACAAAAGCTTGAGTAGAAAGTCAGAAAGGGTTGTCTGAAGGCCGCACTTGGGGTAGTTTCTTCCCGTCGTGGCGAAGAAGATCGTGGCCAGAAATCGCCGCGCCCGGCGCGACTACGCAATCGAGGAGACCTATGAGGCGGGGATCGTCCTCACCGGCTCGGAGGTGAAGTCCGTGCGTGCCGGACGCGTGTCCCTGGACGAAGGCTACGCCAAGGTGGAGGACGGGGAGGTGTGGCTCTACGGCATGCACATCGCTCCCTACGAGCCGAGCTCCTATTTCGGCCACGATCCGGAGCGACCCAAGAAACTCCTGCTAAACCGACGGGAGATCGCGCGCCTGGTCGGCAAGGTGACCCGCGCCGGCTACACCTTGGTGCCGCTTTCCCTGTACTTCAACGAGCGGGGCTACGCCAAGGTGGAACTGGCCCTGGCCAAGGGCCGCACCAAGGTGGACAAACGCCGCAAGCTCATCGAGGAGGAAGAGGAAAAGCGGGCCCGTGAGGCCATGAAGCGCTTCGAGCGGGGAAGGTGGTGAGTCGACTTGGGGCCTTATGGGCCCAAAGGTTAGCCGCCCTTCACCCCCAGGGCCTCAAGGTGCCTGCCGAGGTGCCGGGCCAGGGCCTCATAGTGAGCCTCCTCATGCTCTGCAAGCAGTTTCTTGAGTTCGTCCCCAAGCTCGCCTTTGAGCACCGAGCCAAACGCCACATGCAGCACTTGGCGGGAGTCTTCCTGGTCC
>JAGGRX010000156.1 GCA_021159405.1 Candidatus Bipolaricaulota bacterium
GCTCCTGGGCGATCGCCCCGGCGAGCTCGGCCACCTCGTTCGAGTGCTCTCCGGTATAGGGATCGCGCTCTTCCAGAAGTTCCACAACCTTTTCAAATGTCTTCCGAGCCTCCTCTCGAATCCTGAGGTAGCTGCGGAACGATAGATGCACCAATACAAGGGGCGTCAAACCCAGCAGCATGTGCCAAGGGGAGAGGGAATAAAGGACGATCAATAGTAACGCCGAAACACATAGAACAAGGTACTGCACAGAAAAATCCCTAAACCATTCCGTAGCAAGATACTGAATCGGTTGCCTGCTAGAAAGGCTTACCACGCCTGAAACTAGGGAGGAGTTAAGAAAAACAAAGATAAAAAATCCTCCTGCAACCTTTAGAAAGTCCACACCTGTAGCCAAATAGCCGGTTGGGACTCTCAGCCAAAGGAAATACGCTGCGGTTACACTTAATGACAGCGCAACTTGTGTAACATTAAAAGAGACTACCTCCGCTACAAATAAAGGCTTTTGTCCCTTCAAATCAGTATTAATCACACGGAGATACAGCTCTGAGGCCAAGGTGGCTGCTACGACGACCAAAATCCCTAGCGGAGGTCCAAGAGAGACCACAGCAGCGATGAATAACGCTACGCTAGCAGAAATGTCACTTCGAAAAGGCGGGATAAGGGTAGCGAACAAGTCTGTGACAACGATGGCAACAAAAAAGAGCAGGGAAGCGATAACCTCTTCCCTGCTAACCCCTGCAAGCCTTAGCCTACTTACCCAATATCCAAAGGCCGAAAGCCCAAGAGCGCAAACTAAAAGTACGTAAAACTGTGCTCGCCTTGTCAGCTGCAAGATCGTTCACCATAAATTTTCACATCAATCCTACTACGGATGCCATTTCTGGGCTGCCCCAGAAAGCAGTGCAACGCTCAGGACCAGCAGCAGGTAGTACACCACTTGCTGGAGAGAAGCTTCCGTACCGGATAGCCGCCCCACTTCATCGAACATCACCTCCTTCCATTTGGTTTTTAGCTTACCCCACAGCCAAACAGCTTAGCCAAGACATCTGTCTTGGTCAAATGGGAAAAAGGGGCGACCACGCCCCAAGTTTAGGCCGCCCCCATCGCTTGCTTCCCCTGGAGGAGAACGCCTCACGCCTTCTTGACCTTAAGTTCACCTCGCTCCGTAACCGCCTTCAGCTTCTTGCCCACAAGGTCCTTCAGGTTCTTGCCGGGCTTGAACGCAGGCACCACCTTCTCCGGAACAGTGATGCGCCTCTGGGTTTGCGGGTTAATGCGCTGCGAGCGCTTGCGGGCCCGGACCTCGAACTTGCCAAACCCGGTAAGCAATACCTCCTCGTTGCTCGTCAGCGCCTCAGTGATGATGTCAATGGTGGCATCCAGAGCCTTGCGAGCATCCTTCTTCGTAAGCCCAGTCCTAGCAGCTAGACGATCGACCAGTTCCCCTTTGTTCACGCTTCAGCACCCCCTCCCTAGATCCAAGTATGCCCAATTATAATGGTTTGTGACCACCTTGTCAAGAGCTTTGTCGGTTGCCATGGGCGTTTCACCCCGGCCGGTTGACAGATGCCCGCAAAAGGGCTAAATTATCTTTTGCGATCCCGACTGGCAAGGAGGTAGCGTTTGGCTGGAGAAGTCCGCGCTTATGAGATGCTTTATATCTTGCGCCCTGATCTCGATGAGGAAGGGCGGCGCAACAAGATTGCACGTGTGAACCAGGTGATCGAATCTCAAGGAGGGCAGATCCAGGGCACTGACGAATGGGGGCCACGGATCCTGGCCTACGAGATCGATCACTTCCGTGAAGGCTATTATGTGCTTGTCACGTTTACCCTGCCAGCCGACCGGGTGCAGGAGCTCGAAAGCAGGTTCAGCAGGGACGATGAGATCCTGCGCTACCAGGTGGTCCGGCTGGATGGGAAGTAAACATGTCCGACCTCAACCGAGTGCTGCTCACCGGGCGTCTTGCCGCCGATCCCGAGCTCAGGTACACCCAGTCCGGGCGTGCCGTGGTCAACTTCCGCATCGCCGTCAATTCCCGTCGGATGAACCCCGACACCCAAACCTGGGAGGAAGAAACCACCTTCGTTCCGATCGTGGCCTGGGGCAAACAGGCGGAGAACTGTGCGGCCTACTTGCAGAAAGGACGCCTGGTGGCGGTGGATGGGAGGTTGCGCATCCGCTCCTTTGAGACACAAGATGGCGAACGGCGCCGGATCGCCGAGGTTGTGGCCCAGAGCGTCCACTTCCTAGGACCCAAACCGCAGGTGGCGGAGTTTGAAGTCGAACCCCCTGCCGATAACATTTCTGGCACTCCACCAGAAGAGGAGGTTCCGTTCTGATGGTGCAGAAGAGGAAGCGTGTTTGCCGAGCCTGCCGCCAAGGCCTTGAGTTCGACTACAAAAAGCCGGAAGTGCTGCGGCAGTTCATGAACCGCCGGGGTAAGATCCTCTCCCGGCGGATCACACATCTGTGCGCCAAGCACCAGCACAAACTGGCCCTGGAGATCAAGCGCGCGCGCAAGATGGCGCTTCTGCCCTACGAGGTCAACCCGTAACCATGCCGGAAACCCTCGCCCTCCTGCTCCATCGAGGGGGGAAGGGGTTGGTCGCTGCGGCGCGCACCGCTGCAGGGCGGGAGTTAGTCCGCAAGTTATGTGAGCTTCCAGAGATCGACCGGGTCGTCGTGGCGACCCGGTGCCCAGAGCTATGGGATGATCTCCCGGTGGAGGTGCTCGTTGACCCACCAGGGGAGTGGCACTTTGGAACCTGCCTTGGCTCCGTAGTGAGGAGCCTCAAGCCGCGAAAGCTGCTTTACTTCTCCGCTGGGAGCGGGTTCCTGCTTTCGCTGGAGGAGCTTTCTTCGCTTGTAAGCTGCAGGCCATGTCAGCCTCCGTATGCCGTCCTCAACAACTTCTACTCCACCGACTTCGGCCTCATCGTGCCACCCAAACCCCGGCTCCTGGAGGGTCTGCCCCGCGACAACCCCTTGGGCCTGAGGTTGTGGGAGGGGGGCTACACCTGCTATGAGCTTCCGCGCTCGGCCGCAACGCAGCTGGACATCGACACCCCGGGCGAGCTCCAGTTCCTCTCCCTGCACCCCAACCTCCCAACTGAGCTTGCCCAGGCCCTCGCCCCGGTGCCCACCGAGCGGGCCAAGGCCATACTGGAGGTTCTTTCGCAGGCGGGAAAGGAGCTAGTCTTGATCGGCCGGGTGAGCGGCGAAGCGGTACGTATGCTCGACCAGGAGGCCGCCTGCAGGGTTCGTGTTCTCTCGGAAGAGCGGGGGATGGAGGCCCTGGGCCGGGCTGCGCGGGGCGAGGTGAAGTCCCTGTTGACCCTTTATCCGTTGCAGCCTTCCCAGCTCGTCGCGCGGCTCTCGCACATCGCCGACGGGGTGGTATGGGATACCCGGGTCTTTTTCGCCGCGGCTGGCCTCTGGCCCTTGCCGGAGGACCGGTTTTCCTGTGACCTCCTTCTCCCTCAGGAGGTCAAAACCCCCTTCCTCAAGGAGCTTGCCCAGGCGTGCCTCAAGGCCCCTATCCCCTTCCTGTTGGGCGGCCATTCCTTGGTCTCCGGGGGGCTGTACCTTGCTTGCGAGCTTGCCTGGAAGGGGAAGGACGAGGCCCCCGACCGGTGGAAACCCCTCCCCATCCAGTTAGAATCACACGAAAGGAGAGGCGGTGGATGAGCGAGACCTGTGGCTGCTTGCGGCCAGTGAGCTAGACCCCCTTTTGGAAAGGCTCATTCGGGAGGAGGAAAAAAGGCAGGAAGACAAGATCATCCTTATCCCCTCGGAATCCCTTACCCCAAAGGCCGTTCTTGAAGCACTGGGAAGCGTCTTCACCTCCATTTACGCCGAGGGCTATCCCCGGGAGGAGATGTTGCGCCTTCCCGAAAAGCGGCTTTCCGACATTGCCGAGCAGCTTGCCTACTTTAGGAGATATGCTGATCGAAGGTTTTACAAAGGGGTGGAGCTTGCGGACCTAGTGGAGTCCATCGCCTGCCGCCGGGCCGCGGAGTGCTTCGCAAACGATCTTGTAAGCGCTGACGAGATCTATGCCTGTATTCAGCCCCTGTCCGGCGCGGCGGCCAACATGGCCATCTACGACGCCCTCCTCGAGCCCGGGGACACCATCATGGCCATGGACCTCACCCAAGGGGGGCATCTATCCCATGGCTCCCCGTTCCACCAGTCCGGCCGCAGGTTCAAGGTGGTCCCTTATGGGGTGGACGAGCGGACCGAACGCCTGGACTACGACCGGATCGAGGATCTGGCGAGAAAACATCGGCCCAAGCTCATCATCGCCGGCTACACCTCCTACCCCTGGGCCCCGGACTGGGCCGCCTTCCGCGAGATCGCCGACGCTGCCGGGGCCCTGCTTTTGGCCGACATCGCCCACACCGCCGGGATGGCCATCGCCGGGGCATATCCCAACCCGGTTGGTTGGGCGGACGTGGTCATGTTCACCACCCATAAAACCCTGTGTGGCCCCCGGGGGGCGGTGATCCTGTCCTGCGATCCTGAGATCGCCAAGGCCATCGAACAGGCGGTGTTCCCCGGGGCCCAAGGCGGGCCGCACGTGAACAAGTTCGCCGCCATCGCCGTGGCCCTGAAGCTCGCCCAGACGGAGGCCTTCCGGGCCTTACAGCACAGGATTGTGGAAAACGCCAAGGCCCTGGCCAAGGCCCTCGCGGGGCAAGGCCTCAAGCTGGCCTACGGCGGCACTGATACCCACCTCCTTGTGATCGACCTCAGGGCGATAAGGACGCCCAATGGGAAACCCCTGATGGGGGAGATCGCCGCCCGGGTGCTGGACCTGGTGGGGCTTGTGGCCAACAAGAACACCATCCCCGGGGATACCTCTGCCGCCGATGCCCGGGGGATCCGCTACGGCACCCCTTGGGTCACCCAACGGGGGATGGGGCCTGAGGAGATGAAAGAGATCGCCGAGGTGACGGCCCAGGTGCTCACCTCCATCCACCCCTTCACCTATCACGGGCTTATGGGGCCCTTGCCCAGGGGGAAACTCCCCCTCCCCACGCTCGAAGAGGCCAAGGCGAAGGTCAGAGCCCTGGTGAGCCGCTTCTCCGAGCAGGCCCAGCCCGCCTTCGCCGATCCTCCGTACCGAGCGGGCGACTCCGGGGAGTACGTGGACCTTTCGGACTGCGCCGCCTTGCTCGTGCGGGGCGGACGGGCGGACCACCTCCTCCACGAGGCGAGCACCGCCCACATCCTGTCCTTGGAGGTCGGGAAAGCACGGCGGACTCTGTTTCTGGATAAAGACGGAAAACTCCTTGCCGAGGCGATCGTGGGCCGGCTCCCCGACGATCCCCTCGGCCGAAAGAATTTCCTGGTGCTTGCCCCGCCCGAAGCAGGGGAGAACCTGGCCAAGTGGCTGTCGGCGCTCTCCGATGGGTATGTGCTCTTTGATCCAGAGGACATCTATCGCAAGGTGCAGGGACCGGCTGTGGTGGAAACCATGGCCGACCATGACCAGTTCGTGCTCCTCGGGGGGGACGGTGAACTTGAGCTGGACGGGGGGACAAGGATCGCGGTCGTGTCACGGAAGGAGGCCAAGGGCCTGAAGGTCCGCAGGCGGCAGGCCCCTGAGCC
Organism: Candidatus Bipolaricaulota bacterium; assembly: GCA_021159405.1. Classification (GTDB taxonomy): domain Bacteria; phylum Bipolaricaulota; class Bipolaricaulia; order Bipolaricaulales; family Bipolaricaulaceae; genus 64-32. The sequence goes on from JAGGRX010000156.1 coordinate 5,620, forward strand.
GTTCCTGGGCCTTAAGGGGGATGCCACCACCCTGTTCTCCAAACATCCGGAGCTCTTCGCCGCCAGGAAACCTTATTTCGTGGGCCAGCACCTCATCTCCCTCCCGGAGAAAAAGGAGCCGTATCGCCCTCAGGTCCGAGAGGTCACCGGCAAGAAGACCCCTCTCACCGAGCTACACCGCAAGCTTGGGGCAAGGATGGCACCTTTTGCCGGCTACGAGATGCCCCTGTGGTACACCTCTGCCTTGGAAGAGCACCGGGCGGTGCGGACCCGGGCAGGCCTGTTTGACCTCGGGCACATGGGCGTGATCGAGGTGTCCGGCCGCTACGCGGAATCGTTCCTCAACTTGGTGACCACAAACTACGCAGGCTGGCTCCATCCGGGGCAGTCCCAGTATGGGTTCCTCCTTGATCCGGAGGGGCATGTTATCGACGACCTCATGGTCTACCGGCGGGGCAAAGAGAGGTTCCTCTTGGTGGTGAACGCGGCCAATGAGGACGTGGACTGGGACTGGCTGGTCAAGGTTAACTCCGGGGAGGTGCTCCTTGACCCTGCCCGCCCGTGGATCGAACCGGATGGAGAGGTGGAGCTCCGGAACCTCAAGGCCCCGGGGGCGGAGGATGGCCGAGTGGACCTTGCCTTGCAAGGTCCCGCCTCACGCAAGGTGCTGGCGCGTCTTCTCTCCCCTCGGGATCAGCGCCGTTTGCGCGCCCTCAGGCGCACTGAATTCCTTGAACTTTCCCTCCAGGGGAAAGAAGTGCTCTGCGCCCGAACCGGTTACACCGGGGAGCCGATCGGCTATGAGCTTTACGTCCATCCAGAGGATGCCCCTGAGCTTTGGGAGGCCATCTTGGATGCGGGAGGGCCCTTTGGGGTGCTGCCGTGCGGGCTCGCTGCCCGGGACTCCCTGCGCACCGAGGCGGGACTCCCCCTTTACGGGCATGAGCTTGCGGGGGAACACGAAGTGCTTCCCCATGAGGCGGGGTTTGCCCCCTACGTCAAGCTCCACAAGCCGTTCTTCATCGGGCGGGCTGCTTACCTTGCGGCTTTGAGGAACTGGTCACGGGAGATCGTGCGCTTTCAGGTGAAGCCTGGGGCACGGCCCATCCGGGCTGGGGCCGGGGTGGTGGACCGGGCCGGTCGCCTGATCGGTCGGGTCACCAGCTGTGTGTCCCTGGGAGATGGACAGGTGGGCATGGCCCTGCTATGGCGCCGGGGAACCCCAGTGGGCACCCCCCTTGGGCTGCTGCTCGGGGAGCTTCCCCAAGGTGAGACAAAGATCGGAACCAGGCTTCCGCTTTTGGTGTGGGGAGAGGTGGTCCCCCGCTTCCCCGAGCGAGGGGCCCTTCCCCGCGTCGGGGAGGAATAGCCTGCGTCCGTTGGGCATAAGCCAAGGCCGAACGAGCGAACCTGAACTCTAGTGCAACATCTGGCATCAAGGCTCTTCCAGGGTCTCGAGCATCGCGGCCAGGGATTCCCCTTCCTTCCGGCGGGTGATCTCCACCAGCCCCAGCCTGGTGATGTCGATGAAGTCGGCCGGGACCCGGTCCTTCTTGAGTTCCTCTTTGAGCCGCTCGATCACCTTGCGTTCGTCGGACTTCTTCGCCATGTCCACGAAGTCCACCACGATGATCCCCGAGATCTTCCGGAGCCTGAGAAGCCTTGGGATCTCAGTGGCGGCCTCGAGGTTCGTGTTCAGAATGGCCGCCTCCTGGTTCTTGTGACGCACGTCCGAGCCTGTGTTCACGTCGATCGCCGTGAGCGCCTCGGTCTCATCGATGGACAAAAACCCCCCTCCCCGAAGTGGTACCCGTCGCTGCAGGGCCTCCCTGAGCTGGCGCTCCACCTCGTAGCGCACGAACAGGGGCATCTTCCCCCGATACAACTTCACCCGACCTTTGAGATGATTTAGGTGCAAATAATGCAGAAATTCTTCGATCTCCCTGTACTGCTCCTCGTCGTCCACGAGCAAGGAATCGACCTCCTCGGTGAACCGGTCCCGGATCAGGCTCCGCACCAAGTCAAGCCCCTGGTAGAGGAGCTTGGGCGGGGAGGCCCGCTCCGCCTCCTCCTCGATCCCCTTCCAGGTACCGAGCAGGAACTTGAAATCGCGCTCCAGGTCTTCCCGGGACATCCCCAAGGCGGCCGTGCGGGCGATGAGTCCCTCCCCGGGGGCCTTGAGCTCGTAAGCAAGTTGTTTGAGCCGGGTGATCTCATCGGGATCGGTGATCCGCCGCGATACCGCCACCCGGTCCTCTTTCGGCAGGAACACCCAGTATCTTCCGGGCAGGCTGATCTTGGTAGTGCCCTGGGGGTTCTTCTTCCCTACCCCCTCGCGGCGCACTTGGATGATCACAGGCTGGCCTGGACGGAGGACCTTCTGGATGGGGGCTGGGCCCTTCCACGGCTCAAACCCACGGGCGATGAGCATGGCGTCGTTGATCTCGTGCTGGGATAAAAACAGGGATTGCTTTTCCCCCACGTCCACGAACGCCGCCCCCATGCCAGGAAGCACCGTTTCCACCTTGCCCTTGTAGATGTTCCCCACAAGCGGCCGGTGCCCGGGCACATCGAAATACACCTCAACCAGGCGCCCTTCCTCCACGATGGCCACGCGCTTCCGGGTGCCCATCGGGCTCCGCTCCACAGTTATCAAAATGTGATTTCCTTTAAGCGTACTACCCTCCTTTCATCGGGGACACGAGACAGAAGTTCCGCCATGGTGAGGCCGAGCAGGGGGTGGCGAGCCTGGGGAGCGATCTCACACAAGGGCTCAAGCACGAACCTCCGGGCAGGGAGCCTTGGGTGTGGCACCGTAAGGTCCGGGTCTTGGACCACGAGGTCCTCGTAAAGCAGGATATCGATGTCCACTTCCCGAGGCCCCCAACGGCCACGATCTTTGCGTCCCAAGGCCTGCTCGATCCCCTTGGCCACCCGAAGCAGGGCCCGAGGCGGAAGTTCCGTCTCTACCTCTACCACCAGGTTCACAAACCACGGTTGGTCGGCCCGCCCCCATGGTTCGGTGCGGTAAAGCGACGAGAGTGCAACCGGGCGCGCCCCCTTGGCGGAAAGCAGCCTCAGTGCTTCCCTCAGGCGCTCCTCTTCAGGTGGGAGGTTTGCCCCCAGCCCCAAGAAAGCCTTCGCCATCGCGAGTCTTTACCACCTCGGCCCATTCGGCGTCCAGGTGGGCTGCTACCGGGGGGAGGGGCTTGCGAACGCGTGTCCGGACCGAGATCACCCGCGGGGAAAGCGCAAGCACCCCAGCGGCGATCTCTACGGCCAGGTCCTCAAGGAGGCGGAATTCCTTCCCGACCTTTTCCTCGACTACTTTCAAGACCGCCTCCAAGTCCACCGTTCCAGCCAGCTCCCCAGAACCGTCGTAAACCACCTGAAGCTCCAAGTCCACGAGGAGGGGACGCAAGAGACGCCGCTCCTCCTCACCCCATCCGATATGCCCTTTAACATGAACCCCGTCGATACCCAGCCTTACAACCTCGCTCAAGGTACCACCAGGCGGCTGAGGTCCCCGATCTCGAGAAACAGGTCCACCACCGCCCGCAGGAATCCAAGTCGGTTCTCCCTAAGGGCCTTGTCCTCGGCCATCACCAGCACCTCGTCGAAGTAGCGGTCGATGGGGCCCTTGAGCGCAAGGAGGTGCTGAATGGCCTCGTCGTAGGCATGGCTTTCCAAGGCCCGGCGAAGATGTCCCCCCACTTTGAGATAGGCCCGCCACAGCTCTCGCTCCGCCTCCTCCTGGAAGGCGTCGGGATCGAACTCGGCGCTTTGGTGGTCCTTGGTGATGTTCCGCACCCGGGAGAAGGCGATCGCCAAATCCGAAAGGGCGGCCTCGCCTCTGAGGCGCGCCAGGGCCTGCGCCCGCTCGAGCGTCCCCAGGAAATCGCCACGCGGCTGGGCAACTGCGGCCTCCACCACATCGTGGGGAAGCCCGTAGTCCGTAAGAAGCGTCGAGCGAAGGCGTTCGACCAGAAAACGCTTCACGTCCTCAAATGACTTCCCCCCCACAAGTTCGGGATAAAGCCCAGCCACGGAATCGATAAGTGCAAACAGGTCAAACCGAAGCCTTTTCTCCAAGATCAGCCGCACCAATGCCCCTGCCCGGCGGCGGATGCCGTAGGGGTCCCGCGAGCCGGTAGGCACCTCCCCCACCCGGATCGCCCCGACCACCACGTCCAACTTGTCCGCCAAGGACAAGGCCACCCCCAGCGGGGTCTCGGGCAGGGGATCGGTTCGGGTCCTGGGGAGCACGTGTTCCCCGATAGCCCGGGCCACCTCCTCCGGCTCCCCGGAAAGGCGGGCGTAGATCCCTCCCATCACCCCCTCCAGCTCCGGGAACTCCCTCACCATCTCCGTGGTCAGGTCGGCCTTGCACAGGAAGGCTGCCCGATCCAGGGCATCCGCTGGAAGGTCAAGCACCTCCGCAAGCCGCCCGCAGATAGCCCGAATCCTCTCCACCCGCTGCCACATCGTGCCCAGGCGAGCCTCGTAGATGACCTCCTTAAGGTCCCGCACCCGATCGGCCAAGGGGCGCCTGGTGTCGTGCTCGAAAAAGAAGGCGGAATCCCTCAGGCGGGCCCGCACCACCCGTTCATACCCCTGCCGGACCACGCCCTTCTCGTCCGGGGCGCCGTCACGGAAACCCAGGAATACCTCGGCGGGGGCGTCTCCCCGGGCGAAGGGCACGAACTTGCCCTCTTCATGGAGCGTGGCCTCGATGACCGGGGCGGGAAGCTTCAGGAATTCCCTGGGGATCGTTCCCAGCACCCCGACCGGCCATTCAGCCGTGCCCACAAGCCGTCCCAGGAGATCGTCGGAAAGCAGGGCCCGCACGCCCCGCTCTTCCTCCACCTTCCTTACCTCCTCGAGGATCCGGGCTTTGCGCTCCTCGGGGTCGCTCAGGACGTGGGCGCCCCTGAGACGCTCAAGATAGTCCTCAGCTCGGGAAATACTGACCTCCCTTGGCCCGAAGAACCTGTGGCCCCGGGTAGTACGTCCTGCCACAAGATGTCCCAGCCTGACCGGGATGACCTCCTCTCCAAGCAGGCACACCAGCCAGCGGATGGGCCGGAGAAAGGAAAGGCCGGAGTCGTCCCAGCGCATGGTCTTGGGACAGGGGATGCCCCGGGTGGCCTGGGCGAGGAGCTCGGGAAGCACCTCCTGGACCGGACGGCCCGGCGTCCTCACCGTGAGGAACAGGTATTCCCGCTCCCCCACCTTCCTTTTTACAAGCTCGCTTGGGGAGGCGTGGTAGCGCCGAGCGAACCCCAAGGCGGCCTGGGTGGGGTTGCCCGCCTCGTCTAGGCCCACACTCGCGGCTGGCCCCCGCACCTCTTCCACCCGGTCCTCCTGCCTTTGCGGCAGATCCTCGACGAGAACCGCAAGGCGCCTGGGGGTCCAGAAGGCCCGCACTTCCCCATGGTGAATGCGGGCCTCGGCCAGGGCAGAGGTCACCTTGTCCCGGAGGGCCTGGGCGAGCCTCGGCGCCTCCAGCGCTGGGAGCTCCTCGGTGCCGAGCTCAAACAGCAGCTTCACTTTCCTCCCCCAGTTTGGCCAGGTAGGCTTCCGCACAGCCCTTGGCCAGGGCGCGGATGCGGGCGATGTAGGACTCCCGCTCGGTGACGGAGATCGCCCCCCGGGCATCCAGCACGTTAAACAGGTGCGAGCACCTCAGGGTATGGTCGTAGGCAGGGAACACGAGCCCGGCGGAAAGACACTCCTTGGCTTCCGCCTCGGCGAGCTCGAACATCTGCCGCACCCTGTCCACGCTGGCACGCTCGAAGTTGTAGATCGAAAACTGGCGCTCCTTCTCCAGCCAAATCTCCCCATAGCGCACGCCCTCGCTCCACAAAAGGTCGAAGGCGGACTCCACCCCTTGCAGGAACATGGCGATCCGCTCAAGGCCGTACGTGAGCTCCACCGAGATCGGGTTCAGGTCCACCCCACCAACTTGCTGGAAGTAGGTGAACTGGGTGATCTCCATCTCGTCGAGCCACACCTGCCACCCCACGCCCCAGGCTCCCAAGGTAGGGGACTCCCAGTCGTCCTCTGAGAACTTGACGTCGTGATCCCGGAGCACTATCCCCAGATGTTCCAGGGAGGCCAGGTACAGCTCCTGGACCTCCTCGGGCGGGGGTTTCAAGATGACCTGGTACTGGTGGTGGAGCCTAAGGCGGATCGGGTTCTCGCCGTAGCGGCCATCCGTGGGGCGGCGGGAGGGCTCCACATAGGCCACCCGCCAGGGCCTTTCGCCCAGGCAGCCAAAGAAGGTGGCGGGGTTGAACGTCCCGGCCCCTTTTTCGATGTCGTAGGGGTGGGCGATCAGGCAGCCCTGCTTTCGCCAATATTCGTGCAGGGCCAGCACCAGGTCCTGGAACGTCTTCACGCGCCCACCGCCTCCTTGGCCTGCTTGACCAGCTCGGAGAAAGCCTCCGGATCGCGGATGGCCAGGTCCGCGAGCATCTTGCGGTTGACCCGCACCTCCGCCTTCCTGAGGCCGCCCATGAACTTGGAATAGGAGAGCCCGTGCTCCTTTGCCGCAGCCCCGATGCGGATGATCCAAAGGCGGCGCATGTCGCGCTTTCTGAGCTTGCGCGAGGTGTACTGGTGCATCAGGGCCTTGATCACGGACTGCTTGGCGATCCGGTAGCAGTTCTTCCTTTTTCCCTTGAAACCCTTGGCGAGCTTCAAGATCTTGCGTCGGCGCTTGGCATGCTTAACACCACCCGGTACGCGCATCCTCGCCTCCTAACTGGAAAGGAGCTCCCGCAGCCGACGGTACTCGGCCCCGGTGACCTCCACGTCACGGCGGGCCTGGCGGCGGTACTGAGGCCGCTTCTTTACGAGTTTATGCACGTAGCCCGCCCGCCTCCGGAAGATCTTGCCGCTGGGTTTCACCTTAAACCGCTTGGCCGCGGACTTGTGCGTCTTTTTCTTCATTTTTTCCTCCCTTCTTGGGCAAGGGCGTAAGCAACATCTGGAGCGTTCTGCCCTTGGGGACCGGGTCTTGGTCCACCTTGGCGATGTCCTGGGTGGCGGCCGCCACCCGGGCAAGCAAGTCTCTCCCTTTGCCGATGTGGATGATCTGCCTCCCTTTGAAGAATATCGTCACCCTGACCTTGTCCCCATCCTTCAGGAACCCCCGGATACGGGAGAGTTTGGTCTTAAAGTCATGTTCCCCCGTCTGAATTGTGAACTTGACCTCCTTCAGGCGCGACGGCTTCTTCTGTTTCTTTTCCCTTTTCTCAAGCTGGTAGCGGTACTTCCCGTAGTCCACGATCTTGCAGACCACGGGGCTGGCCTCCGGGGCCACCTCCACCAGGTCTAGTCCACGCTCCCTGGCAAGCTCCAGGGCGCGATCCAGGGGAGTTACTCCAAGATTGCGACCATCTGAGTCGATGAGGAGCACCTCCCTAGCCCGTATCTGTTCGTTCACGCGAAACTGCCGTTTGATACGACCTACCCCCTTTCGTATAAGATTTTATCCCACGCTCCGAGCCTCGGCCACGCCGTACAGCCCCTGGGCGCGGATGAATTCATCCACCGGCTTGGGGACTAGCCCTTCGGTGGGGAGCCCTTCCCGGTACCGGCGGCGAATCTCCGAGGAAGAAAGGTCGATCTCCTCCATGTCCAGGAAGTAGATCTCCGTCAGGTTAAACGGCTCCCGACGGAATGCCTGGCGTGGGATCCCCTTCCGCGGAGCCACGATGAACGGGCAGCTTAAAAGCAGCCGTCGCCAGTCCTTCCAGGTCTCGATCCCCAGGAAGGCGTCCGCCCCCAGGATGTAGGCCACACCCTGAGGATAGCGCTCCTTCATGGCGGCCACGGTGTCCACCGTATAGCAGGGGCCAGGACAGTCGAGCTCGTGCCGCGATACCTCGAGGCCCGGCTTCCCCTGGATGGCAAGCCGCACCATTTCGTAGCGCAGCTCCCCTGGCACCCCCTCGGCCACCTCCCGGTGCGGAGGGTGGCCGGTGGGGAGGAAGATCACGCAAGACAGCTCACACTGACGGAAGGCCTCCTCCGCCACCCGCAGGTGCCCCATGTGGATGGGGTTGAACGTGCCCCCGAACAGGCCCACCCTATTCTTGATACTCAAGCTCCACCTCGCCGATGCGGACCGTATCCCCCTGGGAAAGGCCCTGGCGCCTGAGGGCGGCCATGACCCCCAGCCGCTCGAGGCGCTCCATTAGGTATTCCTGGGCATCCCGGGTGGAGAGGTCGAGCCGCGATACAAGCCGCTCCACTTCGCCGCCCTTTACCACAAACGTATCACCCTCTTTTGTCACCTCGAACGCCGAGCCGGATGGGGTGAGCTCCCACACCCGTCGCTTGGGGCGGCTTTCCTCCTCTGCCTTGGGCATCTCCTGCAAGCTTCGCGCCAAAAGACCTATCAGCTCCCGCACCCCATCGCCCCTGACGGCCGAGATGGGGTGGAGCTCGATCCCTCGCTCCCGAAACCGCTGCACTTCCTTGGCCACCTGCCCAGGAGAGAGGAGGTCGATCTTGTTCCCCACCACCACCTCCGGCTTTCCTGCAAGCTCGTCCCAGGCCTCGATCTCCTGCCTAAGGGCAAAGTAATCCTCCAAGGGATCCCGCCCCTCCACCCGGGCTAGATCCACCATGTGGAGGAGGAGGCGGGCCCGGGTGGCGTGCTTCAGGAACCTGTCGCCCAGCCCCTTGCCCTCATGGGCTCCCACCACCAGGCCGGGAAGATCGGCGATCACGAACGATTCGTGCTCCCCCACCCGCACCACCCCTAAATTCGGGACCAGGGTGGTGAATGGATAGGCAGCCACTTTGGCCTTCTTGTGGGAGACGCGGGAGATGAGGGACGACTTCCCCACATTGGGAAAGCCCACGATCCCCACGTCCGCTAGAACCCGAAGCTCCAGCTTCAGCCACCGCTGCTCCCCTGGCTCCCCTAGCTCGCGGATGCGGGGCGCCTGGCGGGTGGAGGTGGTGAACGCCTTGTTCCCCCGCCCGCCACGTCCACCCCGGGCGATGACCACTTCCTGGCCATCCTGGGAGAGGTCGGCCAGCACCTCCCCGGTATAGAGGTCCCGCACCACCGTACCCACGGGGACCAAAATCACACAATCCTTGCCCCGGGGACCGGTGCGGCCGCCCGGCCCGCCCGGCCCTCCATCTTCGGCC
>JAGGRX010000065.1 GCA_021159405.1 Candidatus Bipolaricaulota bacterium
TTTGAGCACCGAGCCAAACGCCACATGCAGCACTTGGCGGGAGTCTTCCTGGTCCAGGAACCTGGGGAGCTCCTCATCGGGAACCTGGCCCGGGTCGGGAACGCGCGCAGGATCCGCCGAAAGATGGTAGGTGGCCCTGTCCTCGGAGAAACGCTGAAGCGAAAGCCGGACGATCCGGCGGAACAGGTCCGGGGAAAAGCGGGCCGCTATCTCCAGGGCCACGAGGTAGCTCGTGCCCGCGGTCTTCACGTGCCACATCCCCTCCCCCTCCCGGGCAAGCACCGGATACAGGCTGAACTTGTCCGAGCCGGAGTGGAGGCTGATCCGATATGGCCCGATCACCTTGGCGATGGCCACATGAGCGCGGAGGTCGCGTCGGAACACCTCCAGGCTCCCCCGGTAATCCACCGCCTTCTCCATGGCCCCGCCAAACCGGGGGGCGAGGCTGGAAAGCTCCACCCCCCTTTCCTCCAGCTCTTTTACCACGAAGTAGTGCTCGATCGGGGTGGTAGGACTTTCCGCCTCATCCAGCGAAAGCTCAAAATCAAATCCCCCTTGAAGCACGTCGGAAATGGCCCGGTACATCTCGGCGGCAAGCTTTATAGCGGAGCTGTACTTGACAGCCGCGGCGGCGAGCTCCCGCTCCGAAAACCGAATCCGCCCCAGCCCCTTGATCGGGATGTTCCTCCCCAGGTACGTCTCCGCCAGGCGCTTGGCCTCCGGGAGGGCACGGAAGCGGGTCAAAAGCTCGTCCTCGGAGAGCCGCTCCACCGGTTGCACCAGGTCGGAGGGATCGCAAGTGAAAAACGTATACCCAAGCCTGGCCGCCTCCACGGCATCCTCCACCCGCTTTAGGTGGTCGGCATCGGCTCCAAACCCACCGAAATAGCCCTCCTCAAGCGCCCCAAATATCGCCGAGGAAAGCACGTCCTCAAAGGAGCGGCCGGTGCGCGAGTTCTCCCGCACCGATTGCTGGGCGAGGACAGGGAACACCTTGGCCCCGGAAAGTGCCCGCACGTGCCCCGGCGTGGCAAGCCCGATCCGATCCCCAAACCCAAAGCTCGGGCCTTGAGGAAGCCGTCGGGGACGAAGCTCCGGCACGTGCTCGGCCAGGGCCATAGCGTTCTGGTAGGTGAGCGGAAGCAGATACCCCGACTCCACCTCCTGGGCGCTGGAAAACCCGGGCATAAGCTGGGAAAGGAAGAGCCTCTTCCCTCCAGGACCTTTGACAAGCGCGAAAGTGACCTTTCCCTCCCTTACGGACTTCTCATAGACGCTAAAACCCTCTGGCAACCCTTCCACAGGCTTCACCGTTCCCTCCTCCCGAGTCAATCCTGTGCTCCTTTATGATACCTCATTCCTCGCTTTTTTCACGTACGAAAAATAACGCTAGCCTCTGAGAACCTGTTCGCAAACGAAGACCGCGTCCATTGGCTCTGGTTCACAGTGCGTATATACTGGCCCTGAAAGGGGGAAGGTGTGAAGGGATTGGTTCAACTTGGACTGAGCGTGCTTTCGGACCTTGGGGTGGACTACGGGGAAGTGCGGGCCGAGCGCCGGGTGGAGGAGGAAGTGGCCACGAAAAACCGCGAGGTAGACAGCCTCTCCCGCAGGGAGTCCCGGGGGATCGGCTTCCGGGTGCTTTGGAAAGGGGCATGGGGATTCGCGGCCACGAGTGACCTCTCCGAAGCCGCCATCAGGCGGGCGGCCGAGCAGGCGGTGGCAGTGGCCCGGGCCACAAGCCGGCTCTCCGCCCCAGTGGAACTCGTCCCCGAACCGGCCCACCAGGATACATTCCGTACCCCATACGCACGGGATCCCCTGGCGGTTCCGGTGGAGGAGAAACTCTCCCTCCTCTTTTCCTGCGCCGAGCGAATGCTGGCCGTGGACGGTGTAGTCATGGCCAAAGGGTCGATCTCGGCTTGGCGAGTGGAGAAGTGGTTCGGAAACACGGACGGGAGCCTGATCAACCAGGTGATAACGAGCTGCGGGGCGGGGATCGAGGCCTATGCAGCCGGAAAAGGCGAGATCCAGCGCCGTAGCTATCCAAACTCGTTCGGAGGGGACTTCGCAAACTGCGGCTACGAGTTCATCGAGAACATGGACCTCCTGGGGAACGCAGAGAGGATCGCGGAGGAGGCGGCAGGGCTGGTTTCGGCCCCGGTCTGCCCCACCGGCACGTTCGATATCATCATCGATGGCTCCCAGATGGCGCTTCAGGTACACGAGTCCCTGGGACACCCGGCTGAGCTGGATCGGGTGCTGGGGACCGAGCTCTCTTATGCCGGGGGCTCTTTCCTCACCTTGGACAAGCTGGGGAAGTTCCGCTACGGCTCGGAAATCGTCAACATCGTGGCCGATGCCACCGTGCCCGGGGCCCTGGGGAGCTTCGGGTACGACGACGAGGGGGTGCCGGCCCAGAGGATAGACCTGGTGCGGGAAGGCATCTTCTGCGGCTACCTCACCTCCCGGGAGACCGCCGGGGCGGTCGGCCTGGAGAGGAGCGGTGGGGCGGCACGCGCCTCGGGCTGGGACCGCATCCCACTCATCCGGATGACCAACATAAACCTGCTCCCGGGGGAGGGGACCCTGGACGACCTAATCGCCGACACCGAACACGGGATCTACTTTGAAACGAATAAATCGTGGTCCATCGATGACCGGCGAGTGAACTTTCAGTTCGGCACGGAGCTCGCCTGGGAGATCCGGGGCGGCCGCAAGGTGCGCATGCTCAAGAACCCCCTTTACACGGGGATCACGCCCAAGTTTTGGCGGTCCTGCGTGGCGATCGCCGGACCTGAGGAGTGGCGCATGTGGGGCCTGCCGAACTGCGGCAAGGGCCAGCCCGGCCAGGTGATGCAGGTGGGGCATGGGGCGGCCCCAGCCAAGTTCCGAGGCGTAAAGGTATTGGGGGCGGGATGATCGTGTGCGAATTTTCAGTGGTCCCGCTGGGAGCCGGGGAATCCCTCTCGGAACAAGTGGCCAAATGTCTCAAGATCGTCCAGGAAAGCGGCCTTCCCTACCAGCTTACCCCTATGGGAACGATCTTGGAGGGGGAGTGGGACGAGGTGTTCCAGGTGATCAAGAGATGTCGCGACGAGCTTAGGAAGGGGTCCAAGCGGGTGCTGATCACCATTCGGCTGGATGATCGCCAGGCCCCACCCGGGAGGCTCCAGGCCAAGGTGCGTTCGGTCGAGGAGAAATTGAGACGGATGTAATCGCGATCACAGACAATTCGAGCTCTTGTTGCTATACTTTAGCTGGTGGTTACCACCCCCTCATCCGGTGTACCACCGGCTTGGGCGACCGTTCCCCCCACGGTCGCCCAACCTATTTTTCGGACTATACCATGGCTTCCATCAACAGGCCAAGCCCGAGCACCAGCAGGGGATAGAGGATCCCCAACCCCAGGGCGAGCACCCACCAGGCCGCGGAGGAACGGGCCTTCTCGGAAAGGAGCAGCTCCACCCCCTCCCAACCGAGTGAGCGTACCTCCTGGGCCGCCTCCCAGGGATCCATGCGAGCGAGCCTCCGGCGCAGGGCCCACGGCGATCGCCTGTGCCAAAAGAAGAACGAGGACAGCCCCCACAAGACTACCCCCCCGGCGTATCCGGCGGTCAGGGGAAAGCTGGCCGACCCGGCCACGCTGTTGAACCCGCCGTGGAGGGCGCAGGCCAGCGCCCAGGAAACTAAAAACCACCAGGGCCTTCCGGCCAGCGCCCTTGCCAGATACCCCCCACAGGCCAGCCCTAGGGCAAGGTGCATGGGGAGGGCCCTCGCCGCCACCACCTCCCCCAAGGGGATCCCCTGCGACAGCCCACCGATGAGGTACTGGAAATCCTCCACCGCTTCGAAGCCAGCTCCCAAAAAGGCGAGGACAATGGCTGCTTCCGCTGGGCCGATCCTCACCTCCACCTCCAGCCGCCTGAGGAAAAGCAAGCCCAGCGTCAGCTTCACCCCCTCCTCGAGCGCCCCGGCCGTGAGGAATGCCCCGGAAAGCCCTCCGCTTGGCCAGGTTCCAATCCCGCGGATGAGGAGCACAAGAAGGGTACCCCCCATCCCCAGGAGGAACGAAAGCGCCAAATCCTGCGTGGAGGGGTAGGGGTGGACCATCCTTAACAGCACAAGGAGGGGAAGGAGGAGGCCCACTGCTAGGTAAGCAGCGCGAACGTATTCACCCATTCTATCGCCTTCAGATGAGCCTCAAGATGAAATGCATGTAGAAGTAGTAAATGGGAAGCGCGGCCAAAAGCCCGTCGATGCGATCCAACAGCCCTCCATGGCCGGGCAGCAGCCGCCCGGCGTCCTTCACCTCGGCCGCCCGCTTCAGGAGCGACTCGAACAGGTCCCCCAGTTGGGCGAAGCTCCCAACCCATACCCCCATGGCCACCATATGGGGTAGCCAGCGAGGCAGCTCATCCCAGAGCGGGGGGCAAATCAAGGCCCCAACCACCGCCAGGACCAGCCCCCCGGCCACCCCCTCCCAGGTCTTGGCCAGGGAAATCCGGGGAAGGAGCTGGTGCTTACCGAAGAGGCTGCCGACCAAATAGGCCCCGGTGTCATACCCCCATACGATGAGAAAAAACTGGACCAGATACCAAAATCCCCTCCGGTAGAGGAGGTAAATGAAGCTGAGGAGAACCGGGATATAGAGGAAACCGAAAATCCCAGCCAGGGAGGCAAAGAAACCTTCCCTGGGACCCCGTCTGAAGAAGCTGTACATCACGATCAGGTACAACACCGCCCAACCCACCACCAGGGCGTAGCGGCCGTCCCACAACACCGACAGCATGAGGTAGGTTGGGATGGCCCCAAAGAACAGCTCCTTGGGCAGGGGGATCCCGAGTCGCCCTATCAGATACAGGTATTCCCGACCGGCAAGGAGCCCCACCAGGGAGACCAAGATCCCCGCCAGCCAATCCATGTCGTAACGCTCGGCCACCCAGAAGACCCCCAGAACCAGTGGGATGGCGACGGCTGCCGTGAGCAATCGATATCCCAAGCTTTTCATGTGATCACCCGTCCGAAGTTACGTGTCCGGCCCTGGAAATCGAGAAGGGCGAGGGTGAAAGCCTCCTCGTCGAAATCCGGCCACAAGGTGGGGGTGAAGTAGAGCTCGGCGTACGCCGCTTCCCACAGGAAGAAGTTCGACAGGCGCATGTGTCCCCCGGTCCTGATGATGAAGTCCGGATCAGGAAGCTCGGCCGTAGGGAGAAGCCCTCGGAAGGTTTCTTCCTTAAGTTCATCCGGGGCCAGGCCTTGGGCCAGGGCACGACGCACCCCCTCCAGGACTGCCCATCTGCCGCCGAAGTTCAAGGCCACCGCGAGGTGGAGGGCATCGTTCCCCCGGGTGGATTTTTCCGCCTCCTCGATGGCCGCCCGCAGACGGGCCGGAAGCGGGGCCGGGTCGCCCAAAAGCCTCAGGCGTACCCCGGCTTCGGCAAACTCCCTTAGCTTTTCGCGGATAAGGCCCTCCAGGAGGCGAAACAGGAACTCCACCTCTTCCCGTGGCCGGGACCAGTTCTCGGTGGAGAAGGCGAATAGGGTGACGTAGGGCACGAGCCGCTCCCTCGCCAGGAAACGGACCAGCCGCTCGGCCGCCAACGCCCCCTGGCGATGGCCTTCGCTGCGGGGAAGGCCACGGGCCTTGGCCCAACGCCCGTTTCCATCCATGATCAGGGCCACATGTTTGGGCAAGGGTCGGGCCCGCAGCTTTTCAAGAAGCTCCGACAAGGGCACGCCTCGCCTCCCCAACCACGGTCAGAGACCCGCACACCACAAGCAGGTCATCCTCCATCAGGTCTGCGGCAAGTTCCTTAACTGTCTCCTCCACTCCCCCCCCGACGCGCCAGTTTACACCTAACCGCTTAGCCTGATGGGCTACTGCCTCCGGGGGCAAAGCGCGGGGCGACCGGGAGGCCACCAGCACCACCTCATCGAACCCCGGAAACAGGATTTCTGCCATTCTGTGCACCAGCTTGTCCCGCAGAACGCCGAACACCAAGCACCTGCGTCCCCTGGGGGTGGGAAGCCGGGCCAAGGCCTCGACCAGGGCGCGGGCCCCGGAAGGGTTATGGGCTCCGTCCAGCACGATGTAGGGCCTGCGCGAGATGACTTCGAACCGCCCTGGCCAGCTGGCGCAGGCCAATCCCTCCCTGATCGCCTCCCGGCCAAGGGGGAACCCACCCACAAGCTCCGCCAGCGCCCCCAGCACCAACGCTAGATTCGCCCCTTGGTAAGCCCCGATGAGCCCGGTCTCAAAGCTCCCCAGCCCCAAGGGGTCGGTTCGGGAGCGCCACACCGCCCGCTCCCAGGATAGCTCCACCAGTTGGACGTCATCCGGGTCCACCAGTACCAGAGCTGCCCCTACATCCCGGCATTCCTGGGCGAAGGTGGCCAGGACCTCGGTCTTCCGCTCGGCGGTGATAAACGGCACGCCCTGGCGGGCCAGGCCCGCCTTCTCCCAAGCCGCCTGCGAAAGCCCAGGCCCGAAGAAATCGAGATGGTCCTCTTCCACCGAGGTAACCAAGGTGAGGAAGGGCCGTCCTAGGGAACTTGTGGCGTCATATCTTCCCCCTAAGCCCACTTCCACCAGTGCCAGCTCCACCCCCTCGCGCGCGAAGTGGGCGAACGCCGCCGCAGTCATGGCCTCGAAGAACGTGGGCCGGCCCGGCCCGGACAGAAGCTCATCCATGGGGTAGATCGCCTCCCGCACCAGCTCAGATAGACGCGCCCCAGGGATTGGCTTCCTGTCAACCCGTACCCGCTCGGTGGGGTCCCCCAGGTCCGGCGAAGTGTACGCTCCCACCTTGATGCCCCCTGCTAAAAGCACGGACTCGAGGAACGCCACCACCGAACCCTTGCCGTTGGTGCCCCCGACTTGGATGGAGGGGAAACGGCCTTCGGGGTTGCCCAGGCGCGAAAGCAGGAGGCGCACCCGCTCCAGGCCGGGCTTGACCGCACGCTCAGGAGCAAGAAGACCGAAGACGTCCTCCACCCTCATCCCTCCAGATGGCGGGTCAGGCGTAACCTGCGGGCCTGAAGCTCCTTAAGTTTGGCCTCGGTCCCCTCCACCACCTCCGCCGGGGCCCGGGCCCGGAAATCCGGGTTGGAAAGCCGCGCCCTGAGCTTCCCCAGCTCCGCCTCCACCTTGGAAAGCTCCTTCTTGAGGCGTTCCTTGGCCGCCTTGAAGTCCACCACCCCGGCCAGCGGGACGTAGAGGGTGAGCTCTCCTGCCACGCCCTTGGCCGTCTCCGGGGAAGGGGTGAAGCCCTTCTCGTAGCGGATGGACGCAAGGCGCGCCAGCTTACAGCAAGCCCCCTCGAAGGCCGAAAGGAGCGCCTGCGCCTCCTCTTCCGCCCCGGAGAGGATCACCGTAAGCTCCGCTCGGGCCGGCACCCGGAGCTCGGCCCGGATGGCCCGCACCTCGGTCACCAGTTCCTTGAAAAGCTCAAACCTTTCCTCCGCCTCAGGATCCACCCATGCCGGCTCGGGGGTTGGGAATTCGGCAACGGCGATCGTGTCCTCATGGCCCATGTGGCGCCAGATCTCCTCGGTGATGTAAGGCATGTAGGGGTGGAGGAGCCTTAGGAGGACGTCGAGCACTTCCCTGAGCACGAGCTGGCAGGTCCGCCTCGCCTCCTCGTCCTCCCCCGCAAGGCGCACCTTGGCCACCTCCAGATACCAGTCACAAAGCTCATGCCAAGTGAAGGAGTACAGGGCCTCGGCCCCAAGGTGGAAGTTGTACCGGTCGAGCTCCTCACGTACCTTGGTCACGGTGCGGGCAAGGCGCGAAAGTATCCAGCGATCTTCCCAGGCGAGTGGGCGCCCTTTCAAGGTCAGCCCCTGGGGCAAGTCCTCCGTGTTCGTCAGGACGAACCTGGCCATGTTCCAGATCTTGTTCAGGAAGTTGCGGGACTCATCGAGTTGCGTCCAGGAAAGCCGCCACGCCCGCCCTTTAGAGGAGGCGTGGGACAGGGTGAACCTGAGGGCGTCCATGCCGTGGGACTCCTTGACCTCCATGGGATCGATGATGTTGCCCCGCGATTTGCTCATCTTTTGGCCTTTTTCGTCCACGATGAGGGGGGTGATGTAAACCTGGCGGAACGGGACCTCCCCCATGAACTTGAGGCCCATCATCACCATGCGGGCCACCCAGAAGAACAGGATGTCAAAGCCGGTGATGAGGAGCGAGGTAGGATAAAACCGCTTGAGATCCTCGGTCTCATCCGGCCAGCCCATCACGGAAAACGGCCACAGGGACGAGGAGAACCAGGTGTCGAGGACGTCCTCCTCCTGGTGGAGTTCGACGTCCTCCCCGTAGTGGGCGCGGGCCTTGGCGCGGGCCTCCTGTTCGTCCAGGGCGGCGAACATCTCCCCGTCCGGGCCGTACCACACCGGGATGCGGTGCCCCCACCAAAGCTGGCGGGAGATGCACCAATCGCGGATATTGGAAAGCCACTCATAGTAAAGCTTGGTCCACCGTTCCGGGATAAATTGGATGCGTCCTTCCTCCACCACCCGGATGGCCGGCTCGGCCAGGGGGCGCATCCTGACGAACCACTGGGTGGAGATCAGGGGCTCCACGGCGGTGCCACACCGATAACAATGGCCCACAGCATGCCTATAGGGTTCAACCTTTTCTAGGAGGCCTTCCTCTTTTAGCCGCTCCAGGATGGCCTCACGGGCGGCATAGCGGTCCATCCCGGCAAACGGCCCGCCGTTTCCGTTGATGGTGCCGTCTTCGTTTAAGATGTTCACGCTGGGAAGGCCCTCGCGCCTTCCGATCTCAAAGTCTATGGGATCGTGGGCTGGGGTGATCTTGAGGACCCCGGTCCCGAACTCCGGGTCCACCTCCTCGGCCGCCACGATGGGGAGTTTTCTCTTCAGGATCGGCAGAATGGCGGTCTTGCCGATGAGGTGCTTGTACCGCCCATCGTGAGGGTTTACGGCCACCCCGGTGTCCCCAAGCATGGTCTCGGGCCGGGTGGTGGCGATGGTGACGTATCCACCTTCCTCCAATGGGTAGCGTACGTAGTAAAGGTGCCCATCCACCTCCTTATGCTCAACCTCGATATCAGACAGGGTGGTCCCGCAGCGAGGGCACCAGTTGATCATGTAGTCCCCCCGGTAGATCAGACCTTCCTCGAACAGGCGCACGAACGCGGTCCTCACCGCCCGGGACAGGCCCTCATCCAAGGTGAACCGCAGCCGGGACCAATCACAGGAGGCACCCAAGGCCTTGAGCTGCTCGACGATCTCAGAGCCGTATTTCTCCTTCCACTGCCATACGCGCTTTACGAACTCCTCCCGCCCCAGGTCGTGGCGGGTCTTCCCTTCCTTGGCGAGCTCCTGCTCCACCACGTTTTGCGTGGCGATGCCGGCGTGGTCGGTCCCAGGGAACCAACACGCCTCATAGCCGTCCATCCTCTTGTAGCGGATGACGATGTCCTGAAGGGTGTTGTTGAGGGCATGCCCCATGTGGAGCCGCCCGGTGATGTTTGGGGGCGGGATCACGATCGAGAAGGGGGGCTTTTCGCTCCTTGGATCACAGATCCAATACGGCCGGGCCTCCCAGCTTCGGCGGATCCGGTCCTCTACCTCTCGGGGATCGTAACGTGCCGGAAATCCCACCCTAACCTCCTAGCCATGGCTCATCGGCCATGGAGTAATCGAGGAGCTCTCCTTCGGAGAAGAAGATCGGAATCTCCCGGGCAGCCGATTCGGGCGAATCGGAACCGTGAACCAGGTTCTGCGTTATCGAAAGTCCGTAATCCCCCCGAATGGTTCCCGGGGCCGCCTCCCGGGGGTCGGTCTTCCCCATCAGCCTCCTGACCTCGTCGATGGCCCCAGGCCCCTCCACCACCATGGCCACGATGGGGGAGGAGGTGATGAAGGAGACGAGCTCAGAGAAGAACGGCTTTTCGCGGTGTTCTGCGTAATGTCTCTCCGCAAGCTCCTGGGTAACTTGCATCAATTTCATTCCCACAATTTTAAGCCCCTTGTCCTCAAAACGTGAGATGATGCGGCCTACGAGCCGCCTCTGCACGGCGTCCGGCTTCAGGAGAACAAGCGTACGTTCCATGGATCCCTCCTATTTCGCCCGCATGTATCGTCTTCCCGCCACCTCCTGGACCAGGCCGGCGAGCTCAAGCTCAACCAGGATCTGCGAGAGGCGGGAATGGGGAAGCCCGGTCCGCTCCACGAGCTCGGAAAGGCCGAGCGGTTCCAAACCTAAAAGATCATATACGGTCCTGGCATCGTCGTCCAAATCCGTGGCCGGCTCGGCATCCCGGACCACGGGTTCCAAGGGACGCAGCGGGAGTTCCTCGAGGATGTCCTCAAGGCAGGTCACAGGCTTTGCCCCTTCTCGGATGAGCCTGTTGGTACCGACCGAGGCCTCGGAGGTGATGGGGCCGGGCACGGCCAGCACCTCCTTTCCCTGTTCAAGGGCTCGGTCCACGGTGATCAGGGCCCCGGAGCGGGCCGGGGCCTCCACCACCAGCACCCCCAAGGACAGCCCGGCGATGATCCGATTGCGACGGGGAAACGTCCATTGCGTCCCCCCTTGCTCGAAGGGGAACTCCGAGATCACCGCCCCGGAGGCGGCGATCCTCCTGATGAGGGGCTCACTTCCCGCAGGATACGGCCTCCCAAGGCCGGTCCCAAGCACGGCGATGGTGCGGCCCGAGGAAAGCGCCCCCCGGTGGGCGGCGGTATCGATCCCCGGGGCCAGGCCGGAGACCACCGTCACCCCCCTGGCTGCGAGCTCGCGCGCCAGCCTCTCCGCCACCACCCTTCCATAACTCGTACACCGCCGCGTGCCTACTATGGCGATCGCAAGCTCATCCTTCTCCTCAATCTCCCCCAGGACGTAAAGCACCGGGGGCGGATCCGGGATCTCCTTGAGCGCCTTGGGATACGCTTCCTCCTCCCAGGTGATGATCCGTGCCCCGAGCCGCCCGGCAAGGGTGACCTCCCTTTCCGGATCCGCCTGGGCCCGTTCGCGGGCCACCTTGTCCCCTGCTTCCTCACCCAGGATGGCCACCAGTTCAGCCCGGGGTGCTTGCCAAACCTCTACCGGGCCACCGAGCCTTCCAAGCAGGCGCCCAAGGCGCCCTGGGGTGAGCGAGGGAATCGCGTTAAGGCCGATCCACGCAAGCTTCCTCTCCATGGCCGCCCACATTCGATCATACCTTGCTTCCAAGGAAGGGGACACCCACAAGTTGCTGGCCGCTTACCTCGCCCCTACCATGGGCCCTCGGAAAGGAGGCTTTGGTGAGGAGGTTTTGTTTGCTTCCGGTTTTGTGCTTCGCCCTTGGACCCCTCGCGTTTGGGGAGCAGGTCATCCAAGGGGGCTTCCACGAGCACGCCCTGGCCGTGCTAAGTGAAGACACGTGGGCGGTGGCCCGGGGCCGCTCGGTTGAGATCTGGTCCCTGGATGACCTCAGGGGGCCCCAGCAGGTGCTCAAGGGCCCAGTAGGGAGCGTATGGTCTTTAGCCTTCTCCCCGGACGGAAAGCTCCTCGCCGCCGGGGATCAGGACGGAGTGGTAACCGTATGGGACCTTGCCTCTGGCGAGGTCGCTTTCTCCCTGCGGGGACACAGGTACGGGATCTGGGCCCTGGCCTTCTCCCCGGACGGGAAGCTCCTGGCCTCCGGTTCCCACGACTCCGATATCCGCCTGTGGGATACGGAAAGCGGCATGGAGGTTGGGATCCTGGAGGGACACGAAAGCTGGATCAGGTGCCTTTCCTTCTCCCCGGATGGGAACTTGCTTGCCTCAAGCTCCTGCGACGGCACCGTGCGCATCTGGGACCCGGAGACGCTGAGACAGCTTGTGAGCATCCGGGCTGGGGCGGACGGCATCTACTCCCTTTCCTTCTCCCCGGACGGGAGAAGCCTTGCGTGGGGCAACTACGAAGGCCAGATCAAGCTCTACCGGGTCGGCGACTGGGAGGAGATTTGGGTGTCGGGCCCAGGACAGGGCACGGCCATCCGGGCGATCGCCTTCTCCCCGGACGGAAGGCTCATCGCTTCCGGGGAATATCCCAAGAAGGTCAGGCTATGGGACGCGAAAAGCGGCGAAGAATTGGCCATACTCGGAGCCCATCAGAAGCCCGTGTGGGGGGTTGCATTTTTCCCGGATGGCAAAAGACTCGTCACCACATCGGAAGACGGGACGGTGCGCATTTGGGAAGTTCCAGAGAACCTCTTGAGCGTCTTGCCGCCCGGGTGGTGAACTGCCGGGCGTGTCCCCGGCTGGTCGCCTATCGGGAGGAGGTGGCGAGGAAAAAGCGGGCCGCCTTCCGGGACCAGGAGTACTGGGGCCGGCCGGTGCCCGGCTTTGGGGATCCAGGTGCGCGACTTTTGATCCTGGGCCTGGCGCCGGCAGCCCATGGGGCCAACCGCACCGGGCGCATGTTCACCGGGGACGGCCCCCGGGGGGCAGGGGATTTCCTGATGGCGGCCTTACATCGGGCCGGGCTGGCCAGCCTCCCCTATGCCCGGGCCCGGGATGATGGGCTTGAGCTTTTCGGGGTGTACCTTTCGGCAGTGGTGCGCTGTGCCCCGCCGGGGAACCGCCCCACCCGACAGGAGATCGAAAACTGCCTCCCGTTCCTGGTGGAGGAGCTTCGCATTTTGCGAAAGCTCAAGGCGGTGCTTGCCCTGGGGAGGATCGCCTTCTCTGGGTACCTGCGGGCCCTGGAACTCATGGGGGTAACCCTACCTCGACCGCGCCCCCGCTTTTCCCACGGGGCGGCCTACGAGCTCGGGGAAGGGATGCCAGCGCTCATAGCCTCCTACCACCCCTCCCGCCAGAACACCCAGACCGG
This sequence comes from Candidatus Bipolaricaulota bacterium, assembly GCA_021159405.1. Classification (GTDB taxonomy): domain Bacteria; phylum Bipolaricaulota; class Bipolaricaulia; order Bipolaricaulales; family Bipolaricaulaceae; genus 64-32. The sequence continues at coordinate 12,836 of JAGGRX010000065.1, forward strand.
CCGCCTCACGCAGGAGATGTTCGACCGGGTGGTTCGCCTCGCTAAGGAAGCAGCCGGGCTTTAGCTTTCCCTGAACTCCTCGGCGCATGCTCGGAGGAGGAGTATTCCCAGCACGCAGCAAAGGCACCACAGGCCGAAGTTCTCCCCCACGGGCAGGGCTGCCCCGGGAAGGCGGGCCAGCCCCTCCACCGCGTAAAGGTACGGGGAGATCACCACCCGATGGAGGAAACCCCCGACCGCCGGCGCCCAAGGAAACGGCGAGATGATGAGCACGAACAGCCCGGTCCACAGGATGAGCGTGGTCCAGGGGATGAGGAGAAGGTTGGCGATGAGGCCGTATGGGGAGATGTAGCCGAAGGTGCTTCCCACGATGGGCAGGGTCCCGGCCTGGGCAAAGGCGCTGGTCGCCAAGATATCCGCCATCCACCTTACGGGGCCGGGAAGGCGAGCCCGAAGCGAGGAACCTCCCCAGCTGGGCCAAAGGTACAGGATGGCGAAGGTGGCGCAGAAAGACAGCTGAAACCCGAGGTCCAAGGCAGACCATGGCCACAGGAGAAGCACCACGATCGCCGCCCCGGCCAGGGACTCCACCGGATCGTACCACCTCTTAAGCACCCATCCCCCCTCCCACAGGAGGTAAAACAGCCCCAGGATGGAGAACATGATGGCCGCCCGCACCAGGGAGCCCCGGGCTCCCCCCAAGAGCACATATCCCCAGGCAAAAGGGAAGAGGACCAGATAACGCCAACCCGGCCGCAGCCGCAACAGCCCCAAGAGCCACCACCCGGTCGTCACCAGGATGCCGAGATGAAGCCCGGACAGGGCCAAAAGGTGGGCCACCCCGGCGGTGCGAAACGCCTCTTTGGCTTCCCCTGGAAGGAGCCCTCTCGCTCCTAGGAGGAGGGCTGCCAGGAGCTCCGCCCCTTGTCGGGGAAGGCAGCGAGAGATCTTCTCCACAAGTCGCATCCGCCAGGCGGAGATCAGCCGGAGTGGTGAGCCTTTACCGGGTTCGATGACCTCCATCTCCTCAGCCCAGAAGATCCCCACTATCCCACGACGGGCCAGGTAATCCGCCCAACCGCCGGGCTGCGGGAGTTCTCCTTCCCCAACCAGCCGGACCAGGTCGCCGGGGGCGATGGGCACCTCAGCGGGACGCTCGGTCCGGAGGTAAACGAGGAGTTTGCCCTCTAGCCCCAACGGCTCCAGCGAGAAGGAGACGGTGGCCCGGTGTGGCTCGGGGAGCCCCACCACCCGCCCGGTGACCTCCCGCAGGAGCGGGATTTGGCGCGTGACGGGGAGCGAAGTCGCCGGCGGCGAGGTGAGGACCGTGCCGACCAGCAGGATGGCCAGCCAGAGGAGGGGGGCAGATCGCCGCAGGCACGCCGCAGCCAACGCCCCGGCCGCGGCAAGCAGGATCCAAAAAGGCACCTTGACCAACCCTCCCAGGGCAGTGCCGAAGGCCAGCCCCGCCGCCAGGCCCGAGAGGAGCCGCTCCATCCTTCCCCCGATCCCCTGGATGCAGTATAATGGGGGCGTCTGGGGGTGACCGGTCTCGACGGGAACACCTAGGCGAGGCGGCAAGCGGAGCTCCCGGAAGCTCCTAAAACCCCGGGAACGGCAAAAATAAATGCCGACTATGCAGCTGTTCCTGCCTACGCACTGAACTAGCGTAGGCCGTTCCCAAGGCTCAGGCCCGCGGGGCTTTGGGGGCGTGGACCAAGCGGGCTAGCTTGGCTGGCGCGCCTCCCGCCGGCCAAGCGACATCTAAGGAGGCTGGGGACCGAGCGATCCTGCCCGTGGGAGCGCAAGGTCCGACAGCAAAAACACGGGCTAAGCTTGTAGAAGCCGAGCCGACGGTGTTTCCGGACGCGGGTTCGAATCCCGCCACCTCCACCAG
>JAGGRX010000151.1 GCA_021159405.1 Candidatus Bipolaricaulota bacterium
AGATCCTGGGCGTGCCGGTGGAGCTTACAATCGATCCGCGGCAGGGGGTTTGTGTGCTCCATTTTCGCGAGCCTCAAGCGCGCGCCACGCGCACGTAACAGGAGCTAAGGGTCAGAGGTCCCCCAGTTGAAGCCCACTGTGGCACCGATCGCCGGTGCGAGGGCTATTGCGGCCATGCCCATGGCCTCAACGAAGGGGTCTTCCAACTCGAATGGTCCCAGACTGTAAAGCAAGGGCTCAGTAAACAGGCCCACGAGCCCGCCCACAAGCGCCCCGAGCACGCACCCTGGGGTATTCCCCGTAACCCCAAACAGGTTTCCGGCGCCGATCACCCCCAGGCTTGCCCCAGCCGTGACCCCGCAGGTCATAAATCCCACCACGATGGGCGTCCGCAGCTCCGTAAGATCCATGGCCTCCACGAACGCACCCCCCAACCGGCCTGCCAAAACCACCCCGACCAAGCCTGTCACGCTTCCGGCGACGATCTCGACCGAAAGCGTCGCCGGGGGCACGGCGGCCAGTCCAGTCCCGCTTAAGGCGAGCACCCCTAAAGCCAACGCGAAAACTTTACGCAAACGCCCCACCTCCAAAACCATTATACACCTCTTGTACAAAGCAGTTTTAAATGGGTGAGGAGCGCACCCGTTCTCCATGCTTGCGACCGAGAGAGCACCGAGGTTATCCCTGCCGTTGGAAGTTGGGGTCAGTCTTTACTTTTGATTCCAAATCGGCTGCTTCAACCTCAGGGCCCGCGGGGGGACAAAACAGGAGGTAGCCCTCCCTATTTCTTTGGCTCCTTTTCCAGGGCGAGCGTGTGCTCGAGCAACCTCGTCCACAGGTCGGAAAGCCTGTCCAGCGCCTGGGCCAGTCTGATGCGGGCCTGCCAGGGGAATGGGCTGGGGTGCCTGTCCTGAATTCGTTCGGGGTGGAACTCGGGCCTTGAGTCCTCCGCCCGCCGGTCTTGAGAAAGTGAGGTGTAAAGGAAGGCTTCCCGGGCCTTGAACGCCTCCTTCAACCCCTCATCGGTGAGGTTCAATCGCTGGGCCAACTCCGAAAGGGTGGGAGGACGGCCCAGCTCCCCGGCAAGCTCGTGGTGGGCCCGGTCTATCTGCTGGCTGAGGAGGCGTAGCCACCGTGGGGGCCTTGGGGGTGGGAACTTCTCCCGAATATGGCTCCTGATCTCCCCCCGGATGAGGTTGCGGGCGAAGGCAGCAAAATCCCCCGCGCGATCGAGCTCGACGTTGCATACGGCGCTTAAAAGCCCCAGATACCCGGCACGCTCAAGTTCCTCCTGCGAAAGCCCGCAGCCTGCGAACTCCTTCGCCACCTCCTGTACCAAACTGGCCCCCAGCCGGATGAGCTCGGCCCGCAGTGCGGGATCATCATGGCGCCGCAGCGCAGCCGCCAGCTCCTGCATCCGGTCCATAGGACCTAGAAGGAGAGCACAAACCCTATGACCTCGGATTGAAGCCCGGTGAAGTCAAAACTCGTCCGGGAGTAAAGCTTGACCCCTGATAAGGTGGCAGAGATGTCGATCTCTTGGGACAGGAATCCCAGGGAATCAAACGAGGTTACCGAGCGTAGCCCCACGGGATCGATGGTCACCTGCAAGATGAGGTCCGCCCGGTTGAAGGCAAAGGCGGAGTCGATCCATAGCCTGGCTCCAAGCTGGACGGCCGGCTCAGCCCACGTATAGGAAGCGTGAAGCTGGGCCCAGGCAAAGCCGAGCTCGTCGAAGGAAAACAGGGACTCGGTGCGCAGGCACTCTGAGGCAAACCCCACGTTCATTAACTCTTCGCTGAACCACCAGCCCGAGACGGCGGTAATGTCCGTCTGCGGGTACTCGTCGATGAGATTGTACAGATCCTTTACCCCAAATCCAGTGATGCTGCGCACGAAGAAACCGGACCCAAAGTTAAGCCCCAAATCGGCCACGATGCCCACGGTGAAGTTCGGCGTCTGACAGGTCTCGGCCAAGTTCTCCACCAGGACCAGGGCCCCAAGGTCGAAGGGGCAGCATCCCCCTCTCACCTCAAACCAGTACCGGGAAAAACACGGGTCAAACCGCATTCCTGTAGCCAAGGTCACGTCATCGAGCTTGACAGAGCACCTCATGTGCTCCGACTCAAGCCCATCCAGGGAGATCACGGTGCGGCTTTCCACACTTGCCCCGGCGAAGGAAAGGGATGAGGTGATGGCAGTGTCCACGTTCAAGCTCGCAGGGGAAACGGGCGTGAAGGTGAGTTCCACGCCCAAGGCCCCGGAGAGTTCACTCCCCTCCTGAGCCAGCCCCGTTAGACCGATCCCGCAGGTCAAAAGCAGCAAAGCGAGCGCCCTTTTCATGATCGACCTCCTTGCAAAAGAGGATAGAGGCTAGGAGGCGGGGAGGCGAGAAGAAAATGGGGGCGGCCCGACCGTCTTTGTCCAGGCCGCCCGGGACCCTTGTCTAAAGCAAGGGGGTCAATACATCCTCCAGCGTGGGACGTCCGATCTCCTGAAGCTCATAACGCACGCGAGTGGCCGGACGGGCCAGGTCTATGAGCCGGCGGAGGTCGATCGGGGTAGCGATGACCACGGCATCACACGGCACCTTGGCGATGGTGGCAGCCAGTTCCTGGACCTGTCTTTCACCGTATCCCATGGCCGGCAGCACGCAGTCAAGGTGTGGGTAGCGGGAGTAGGTCTCCGCGATCGAGCCGACCGCGTAGGGCCTGGGGTCCACGAGCTGGGCCCCCAGCTTCCTGGCCACCACCGCCCCGGCCCCGAACGGCATCTCCCCATGGGTAACCGTGGGACCGTCTTCCACCACCAAGACGCGCTTTCCGGCGATGAGCTCGGGCGACTCCACGGTGATCGGGGAAGCGGCCTCCACCACTTTGGCCCTCGGGTTGAGCTCGGCGAGGGAGGCCCTCAGGCGCTCGATCTCTTCAAGCGAGGCGGAATCGACCTTGTTGATCACCACCACGTCCGCCTGGCGGATGTTGACCGAGCCGGGCCAATAAGTGCGTTCGTGCCCCGCCCGCAAGGGGTCGGCCACCACGATGAGGAGATCTGGCTTGTAGAAGGGCATATCGTTGTTGCCCCCGTCCCACAGGATGACGTCCGCCTCCTTTTCCGCCTGCCTTAAGATGGCCTCGTAGTCAACCCCGGCGAACACCACGTTCCCCCGGTCGATGTGGGGCTCGTACTCCTCCCGTTCCTCGATGGTGCACTGGGCGCGGTCCATGTCCTCGTAGGAGGCGAACCTCTGAACCGCTTGGGCGGCGAGGTTCCCATAGGGCATGGGGTGTCGCACCACCGCCACCTTCTTCCCGTGGGCCTTTAGGATCTCCGCCACCCTGCGGGTGGTTTGGGACTTGCCGCATCCGGTGCGGACCGCGCACACAGCCACCACGGGCTTTTTCGCCACAAGCTGGGTGGAGCCGGGTCCCAAAAGCCAGAAGTCCGCCCCGGCTGCCACGGCCGTGGCGGCGCGATCCATTAAGTACTGATGGGAGATGTCCGAGTAGGAGAACACCACCACATCTACCCGGTGCTCCCGCACTAGGGCCGGAAGGCGCTCCTCCGGCTCGATGGGAATGCCCTGTGGATAAAGGCGGCCGGCCAGCTCCGGAGGGTACCGTCTCCCCTCTATTCCGGGGATCTGAGTAGCGGTAAAGGCAACTACTTCGTAGGCTTCATTGTCACGGAAATAGACATTAAAATTATGAAAATCCCTGCCGGCAGCGCCCATGATGATGACCTTGGTCCTACGCATGTGATCACCTCGAAATTTGGTAGGTTTCCGTACCCCATTATAGCCGGGGGTCCCCTCGCAGGCGAATTGGCCCCTGAGGGAGCCGGGGGTATGATACGGTCATGACCTTGGCGAATGCCTTGACACTGTTTCGCGGAGTGCTCATCGCTCCCACCACGGCCGCGGTCCTTTTGGGACGACCTCGGATCGCCTTTGCCTGCTTCGCCCTGGCCGGGCTCACGGACGCCGTCGACGGCCTCGTCGCCAGGACCCGCCATGAGGTCACCTTCACAGGGGCGATGCTCGATCCCACCATGGACAAGCTCCTCTATATGGCCCTGTTTTCTGCCCTTGCCGCAACCGGGAAACTACCGATCCTCGGCCCGGTGCTTTATGCCATCCCGCAGCTCGGGTTGGGCATCGGCGCATTGGCCCTATGGAGGCGTCGCCGGGAGTTCGCCGCCCGGTGGCCGGGCAAGGCAGCGGCCGCCCTGACAGCTCTCGCCGTAGCGTGTCTCCTGCTGACTTCTTGGGGAGAAATCCCCTTCTGGATCGCGATCGCCGCTAACTTCCTTTCCGCCCTGTACTACCTTTTTCAGCAAACCAATCGGAAAACTCGGCTGGAGGAGGCGCCACAAACTCCATCCACTTCCCCGAGCCAGGATGGCGAAACCCCAGCCGCCAAGCGTGGAGCATAAGGCGCTCCCCTCCCTTCCCGTACACCGGATCCCCCACCACCGGGTGTCCAATGGCGGAAAGGTGCACCCGGATCTGATGGGTGCGCCCGGTGTGGGGTCGGACCAAAAGGAGGGACCGGCCCGCCTTCCTGGCGAGCACGAAGAACTCGGTTTGCGCCTCTTTCCCTTCCCTGGAAACCCGCATCCGCCAAGGGCGGGACGGGTGCCTGCTCAGCCGGCCTGTGATCTCCCCCTCCTCGGGCTCAAGTTCGCCCTCTACCAGTGCCAGATACTCCTTTTTGACCTTGCGGCGGCGGAATTGGTCTACGAGCTTTTCCCAGGCCTCCTCCGAACGGGAAAGCACCATCACCCCACTTGTCAGGGCATCAAGCCTGTGCACCACCCCAGGCCTCTCCGGGCTACCTCCGGCTAGGGGGCCGCGCTTTTTCAGGATGGCGACCACCGTGGGCTTGTCCCGCCCCTGCCCGGCCGCATGGACCGGTATCCCTGGGGGCTTGTCGATCACGACGATGGCGGCATCCTCATACAGCACAGGAATCTCCGGCCAGAGAGCCTCCCCAGCTTCGGGAAGGCTTACCTCCACCACCTGGCCGGGGCGGGCGCGGGCGGCCCCCTTGACGTGGCTTCCGTCCACTTGCACATCTTCCGACCTAAACAGCTCCTTTACCACCGCGCGGGGAAGGCCCAGGCGAGCGGCCACAACCCGGTCAAGCCGCATGCCCGCCTCCTCGTCCTTCACCACAAACCGTCGGGGCCGAACCTTTTTTGTGGGCATCTTTAGAGCCAAGTATAATGGCAAAAGATGAGCATCTTACGGGAAAAGCTGGACTTGCTTTTGCGCCAGGGCGCCCAGGCGGCCCAGGTGGAACTGTATCACTGGGAGCTTTCCCGGGCCGGCCCTCGGGCAAGGCTCCTCGTGTATATCGATAGCCCCACTGGGGTCACCGTGGGGGATTGTGAGCGGGCCAGCCGGGCCATCGAGGCCTTGCTAGATGAGCACGACCCCTTTTCCGGCTCGTACGTGCTTGAGGTGTCATCACCAGGGGTCGAACGGCGCCTGTGGGAGGAGTGGCATTACCAGCGCGCCCTGGGGAAACGCGTTCGGGTGATAGCTCGCTCCCCTCAAGGGAAGAAAGTCTACGAGGGAAGGCTTGCAAGCGTAGGGGAAGGGAAGATCGCCGTCGAGCTTGAGGAAGGGCGCATCGAGATCCCCCTCTCTCAGGTGACTCGGGCCCAGCTTTTGTTTGAACCCAAGATGGAGGAGCGATGAACATAGATTTCCTCGAAGCGCTGGAAGAGATGGCCCGTGAGCGCGGGATCGATCGGGAGGCCGCCTATGAGGCCATGGAAAAGGGAATCGCAGCGGCCTGGCTCGTTGAGCACGGGGGAGAGAAACCCCCGGAAGTCCACGTCGACCGGCGCTCCGGGGACATCTACGTGAACGGGAAGCCCTTTGACCTGGCGAGCCTTGGGCGGATCGCCACCCGGCGGGCGGAGAACGTGTTCCGGCAGGAGATCCTGCGCCGTCGCAGGGAAGCCCTGTACGAGATGTACTCCAGCCGCATCGGGGAGATCATCAACGGGTCGGTCCACCGGTTCGAGGGACGCAATGTATGGATCAACCTGGGTGAGGTCGAAGCCCTGCTTCCCGAAGGGGAGCGCATCCCGGGGGAGCGCTACATCGCCGGGCGGCGGCTGCGCGCATATCTCTACAAGGTGGAAAAGACCCAAGGTGATCCACGCATTTACGTTTCGCGTGCTCACCCCCAGTTCGTCGCAAAACTCCTCGAGCTCGAGGTCCCCGAGCTCGAGCAGGGCCTCCTGGAGATAGTAAAGGTGGCGCGGGTTCCAGGGGTCCGTTCCAAGGTCCTGCTCAGGGCGCTTGACCCACGTATCGATCCCGTGGGGACCTGTGTCGGCGCAGGTGGGGTGAGGATTCGCGCCGTAAGCCGCGAGCTCGCGGGGGAAAAGGTCGACATCATCCGCTGGAGCGAGGACGTAAAGGATATCATCAGAGGGAGCCTCGCCCCGGCCAGCGTGCTCGACATCGAAGTTGACCAAAAGGAAAAGAGAGCCGTCGTAACCGTGCCTGCAAGCGAGATGTCGCTTGCCATTGGGCGCGACGGCCACAACGTGGAGCTCGCGGCCAAGGTCAGCGGTTATGACATCGAAATCCAGTCCCCAACCGGGGAAGAACCCGCCCAAAGCTGACCGCCTCGTCGCTTTCGTCCTGGACGGGATCACGTACCTTGCCCGCCGCCGAGCCGTGCTGGTGGTGGTGCTGGCCGCGATCCTCGTGGGCTTGAGCCTCTTCTACATCCGGCAGCTCCCCATCCGCAGCTCCTACCTCGATCTCCTGCCGCAAAACGATCCGCTAATAGAGAAATACAAGGCCAAGGAGGAGGAGCTCACCGCCACTGACTATGCGGTCATACTGCTTTCCCTCGTCTCGCCACCGGCGGATGTGGAGGCAAGGAAGGCGAAGCTGTTCGCCGCGGCAGACAAGCTCATCGGGCTCCTTGAGAAAACGGGGGAGATCAAACGGGCCTCGTATAGGATCGGTGAGGGGATCACCTACCCCAAGGAGCTCCTTCTTTACCAAAGGCTAACGCCAGAAGAGCTGACAAAGCTCAAGGCCAGTGCAGAACAGATCCTCCAAGCACTCTCCCAAATTCCCCCTGAAACCGGTGATTTCGAGGGCAAGCTAAACGAGCTTAAGGCCAGCCTCTCGGCCCAAGCCGAGGCCTCGCCAGAGCAAGTCCTGCCTCTCCTGGACGAGCTCCTTCGGTTGGGAGGGGCTGGAATGGCGACGTTCCAGCACCTGCCTGAACTCCAGCGGCCGCTTCATGAGGCGGCCCAGGTGATCCAAGCCGTGGTGCAGCCAGGGAGAGCTGGCGAGGAGAGCCCCCAAAAGGGCACCCCCCTCCTATCTCGTGACAGCACCAAGCTTGTGATCCAAGTCTGGCCAGCCCAGCCCTCCTATGCGGGGCTGGACTACTGTCGCCGGGTGACCGAAATCCTCAAGCGGACCATCGCTCAAGCCGAACTATCCCAGCTTGGGGTGGAGGCCCGCATAACCGGAGCATATGCAGCCGTGGTGGAGGGCAACGAGGTCATCCGCAAGGACATGAACTTCATCACCCTCCTCTCCTCGCTAGGGATCCTCTTGCTCCTGGCCCTCACGTTCAGGAGCCCTTTCCTCACCCTGGTGGCCCTGGTGCCCGTTCTGGTATCGGGGCTTCTCACCGTGGCTTGGGCCAAGTTCTCCGTGGGCGGGTTCAACCTGGTCACCACTTTCCTCCCTTCACTGGTCCTGGGGCTGGGGATCGACTTTTCAATTCATCTTCTGGCCCGCTACGTGGAGGAGAGAAACGCCGGCCGGTCGGTGGACCGGGCCCTGGAGATCGCCATCCACAGGAAGGGGGAGTCGTCGCTGTTCGCAACCCTAACCACCGCCGCGGTGTTCGTTTCCTTGCTCATATCCCGCTCACGTGCCCTGGCAGAGATGGGCGTGATCATGTCCCTGGGGATCGTGCTCGCTTATCTTGCGGCCATGTTGCTTACCCCCAGCCTCATTGTCCTGAGCTATGCCACCTTCAAGAGGCGTTTCCGCGAACGCATGTCGATACGCACGGAGCCCCTGGCACGTGCCTACAAGGGTTTACTCCGTCAGCGCCGAGCGGTGGTCGCTCTCACCCTCCTCCTCACCTTGGCCCTCTCCTATCAAGTAAGCCAAGTACAATTTCGCTTTGTCTCGGGGCAACTTGCTCCCCGCACCCACGCCTCGGAGGTGGCCGACGAGATCGTACGGGAGTTCCAGGGGGAGGTGTCGTTTGCTAGTCAATTCGTGTTCTTTGTGGATGACCCCGCCCAGCTCCGCGAGCTGGAGAAAACCTTGGCCGAAAACCCCCTTGTCACTTCGACCGACTCCATCCGAAACCTCCTCCCCCACGAGCTGCTGCGTGGGAAGGCATCGCTGCAGGATGTCCCCATCGGGGACATGCTGTCCGCGGTGGCGGCTCTAAAACAAGCCCTGAGCCAGTGGGATGGGCTGACCGGGGACTTGGAACGCTTGACCGCACTCCTCTCCGGTTGGGAGCTCTCGGCTGCACTCACTGGAGAGACAGACCTGGCAAGTTCCCTGTCCGAAAGGGCATCTGCCCTTATTCAGCTTACGGATGAGATGAGGACACTGGATCGAACTTTCTATCTGAACCTGTTGGCCGGGCTGCAGGGTGATCTCGAACAGATCGGGGCCTTCCTGAAAAAACTGTCATCCCTGCCAGACGAACCTGAGCTTATTTGGACCTTGGTGGATGTACTCCCTGAACAACTCAAATCTATTTATTACTCGCCATCGTCACATGAGTTCATCTTGCGGGCGCGGATGTCGCCCGCCCTCTTTGAGGGACACAACCTGCAACAGTTCGTGAACTGGGTGAAGGGGCTGAACGTGGAGTACTTCGGGATCCCAGAGGTGCAAGGGCGGCTGGAAGCGTACATGAAACGCGATTTCGCACTCTCAACTGCGATTGCATGCCTTTTCATCGCCATCCTCGTTTGGAGGAGCTTCGGAAACCTTAGGGAGGCGATCCTCGCCATCTGTCCTTTGATCATCGGGTACCTATGGATGCTGGCTGGGATGCGCCTCCTCTCGATCGCCTTCAACTTCACCAACATCGTCATCTCCCCGCTTCTGATCGGGATCGGGGTAGACAGTGCGATTCACATCCTGCACCGGATCAAGGAGGAGCACCAGCAGGGGAGAAAGGACGCCACAGCCTGGGGAGCGGCGGCCACGCTGGTGCCCGTCCTTTCCACCTCCCTCACCACGATGCTCGTGTTCGGCACCCTGATCTGTGCCCGTACGCCGGGACTCAGGTACCTGGGTATCTCTGCCCTCCTCGGCCTGGGGTTCACGCTTCTCGCGAGCCTCCTCTTCCTCCCCAGTGCCGCGGCCTATCTTGATGAATCCCGTCGAGGGGACTAAATTGACCGTGACTGGAATCTCAAGTGGCGCGAGGAAGGTGACAATAACATGGTTGGGACCCTGCAAACGGCGCTTATCGCCCTCGTAGCCCTCCTCTTAGGCCTGGCTGGAGGACTGCTCCTGGCACAGATCAGAACCAAACTAACCAGCAAGAAAGCCAAAAACATTTTGGAGGAAGCCCGCCAGGAGGCAGAGCGAATCTACAAGGAGAAGATGCTCGCTGCCCAGCAAGAAATCCAAGAACTAAGAGAACAGGAAGAGAAACGGCTGAAAAGAAGAGAAGCCGATCTCGCACAGATGGAGGAGCGCATCCTACAAAAAGAGGCCCGCTTGGGGAAGAAGAGCAACTACCTCGAGATGATCGAGGACTCTCTCCGAAAGGACGAAAGCGAGCTCGAGCGCCTCCTTGAAATGGGGCAAAAGCTCCTTGCCGAAGAGCGGGCGCTCCTGGAGCGTCTCTCCGGCCTCAGCCAGGAGGAGGCCAAGGAATACCTGTTAAAACTTGTGGAGGCGGAATCCGAGCGGTATTTCGCCCGCAAGATCGCGGAGGTGGAAAGGCGCAGCCGTCAGGAAGCGGAAAGACGTGCCCGACGCATCCTAGCGACTGCGGTGCAACGGTACGCCGTGGAGTACGCGGAGGAGGCGACGGTCACGACGGTTCCCCTCCCCTCGGACGATTTCAAGGGCCGCATCATCGGCCGGGAGGGGAGGAACATCCGCACCTTCGAGGCCCTGACAGGGGTGGAGGTGCTCGTGGACGATACCCCAGACGTAGTAGTGCTGTCCTCCTTTCATCCCGTCCGTCGGGAGATAGCCCGCCTGGCCCTGGAACGGCTGATCGAAGATGGGCGCATTCATCCAGCCCACATCGAAGAGAAAGTGCGCAAGGCCAAGGAGCGGGTTGAGGAGCTCATCCGAGAGTATGGGGAGAAGGCCGCCTTCGAAGCCGGGGTGGAGCTTCCAGATGAGCTGATCCTGCTTTTGGGAAAACTTCATTTCCGCACCAGCTACGGCCAGAACCAGCTGCGGCATTCCCTTGAGGTGAGTTTTCTGGCCAGGCTCTTGGCCGAGGAGATCGGCATCGATCCCCGTCCTGCCAAGCGGGCAGGGCTGCTTCACGACATCGGCAAGGCGGTGGACCATGATGTAGAAGGGCCGCACGCCTTGATCGGGGCGGACCTTGCCCGTCGGTACGGGGAGCCCTGGCCCATCGTGAACGCCATCGCCGCCCATCACGGGAACGTGGAGCCCGCAACCGTCACGGCGGTCCTCGTGCAGGCAGCGGATGCCCTGTCCGCCGCCCGCCCCGGCGCCCGCCAGGAGACCTACGAGCGCTACATCCAGCGCTTGGAGGAGCTGGAGCGCCTGGCCCAAGCCTATCCCCAGGTCAAGGAGGCCTACGCCATCCAGGCGGGACGCGAGTTGCGGGTGATCGTGCGTCCGGAGAAGGCCACGGATGACATGGCCGCGAAACTCGCGTATGATATCGCGCGAAAAATCGAGGAGCAGATCCAGTACCCAGGGGAGATCAAGGTGACCGTCATCCGGCAGACCCAGTACGTGGAGACGGCCCGGTAAAGGAGGGGAGCATGAATACCTTGAAGATCGCGTCCACTTCAAAGGCCAGCGCCGCCGCCGGTGCGGTGGCCAACACCATCCGCGAGGAGGGCATCGCCGAACTCCAGGCCATCGGCCCCAAAGCGGTGAATCAAGCGGTCAAGTGTATCGCCATCGCCCGGGGGTATGTGGCCCCAAGCGGCCTCGACCTGTTCTTCGTGCCGTCCTTCGTCGACGTGGAAATAAACGGCGAGACCAAGACGGCCCTTCGGTTCACCGTGCGGTCACGGACCCCGGTCACAAGCCTGCGTCCCCGCACGCGAAAAGGAGGGGCAACTACTGAAAACTGGGAAAACATCTAGCCCATGGGCCACGGCATTCCGCACCCTCGCCCTGGTGGGCGAGCTGGGGTTCACTGTTACCGGTGGGATGTTGGTCGGCTACGGGATCGGATACGGGATCGACGTTTTGGCCAGTACGAGGATTTGGCGCACGGTTGGACTGTTTTTCGGGCTAGCCAGTGGCCTGTGGGCGGCTGCCCGGATCCTTATCCGGATGGCTTCGGAGGGAAAGCGGGGTGACTCCCATACATGAGCCGTTTCTTCTCGAAATACCAAAAGGCGATCATTTGGGCGGTCGTGATCGGTTTCCTGCTTGGTGGAATTGGCCTGTTCACCTTCCAGCGGTTCTCCCCGCCCCCGAAGGGGAGTGCCGAGGAGGTCGTGCTGGTGGTCGAGGGGAAGAAGTTCAGCCGCCAAGATCTCCAGGATGCCTACGACAACCTGATCCGGTATTACACCCGGCTGTATCAAATCTTCGGGCAGGACTTCACTCAAAACCTTCAGGGAACGGAGGGGGCGTTCAACAGGCACATATATCGCGCGTCCGCCGCTGAAGGTTTGATCCGCCAGGCCCTCATCCGGAGGGAGGCCCGTGCCCTGCACGTTTCCGTGCCCAAGGCCGAGCTGGAACAGGCTGTAGAGGAACGCTATCAAAAGACCCTGGAGCAATTCGGTGGGGATGAGAAGACGCTGGAAAGCTATCTCTCTGCCCAGGGACTTACCCTGGCCGACTATCGTCGTCAGCTGCGGGCCTCCCAGGAATATCAGCTCCTGGAAGAAGCGGTGCACAAGCAGGTGGTGGGCCCCATCGAGCCTACCGACGAACAGCTCCTCACCTATTACCAAGAGCACCAGGATCGCTATCAGTCTCAGCCGGAGCGGATCCGGGTCGCCTACATAAAGGTATCCGACTCGGAGCTTGCCGATCAGCTTTTGGCCCAGGCCCAAGCCCCGGACGCTGATTTCGCCGCCCTGGCCAAGGAGCACTCCGAGGATGAAAACTACGAGACGGACTGGTTTTCCAAAGGAGGCTCTGGCCTTCCCCGGGAGGTGGAGGACGCCGCCTTCAAGCTTTCCGAGGGGCAGGTGACCCTGGTGGACGTGCTGGGGGACTACTACATCGTCAAGCTCCTCGGCCGGAAGCCGGCGGTGGTGCCGCCCTTCGAGGAGATCCGCGACCGGGTGGAGGAAGATTACATCAGAGAAGAGGATAACCGACGCTGGACAGAGTGGTATAAAACGCTCAGGAAAGACGCCAAAATTGAAGTGCTAGACCCCCTCCTCCATGCTTTCCTCGTGTACCCAAGTGACAAGAAGGCGGCCCTGGACATCCTCCTTGCGGCAGAGGCCCAGGGGACGATCTCCGACATTTACCTCGATTACTACATAGGCCGTATGTATGAACAGCTCTACAGCGATGTGGGTACTCAGATAGCCGAGCTTAAGGGGAAGGATGAGCTGACCGAGGAGGAGCAGGCCAAGCTTGAGGAGCTAAGTGCCCAAGAAGAGGAGTACAAGCAAAAGGCCATCGAGTACTATCTCAAGTTCGCTGATACCGGAGAAGGGGACGAGGCGTTCTTCAACCGGGTGATCGCCCTGGATCCCCAGAACCCCCGGATCCACTACAGACTGGCCGAGCTGTATCGGGAACGCGGCCAATACGTTCAAGCCGACCGCGAGTACCAACAGGCCATTGACGCCAAGCCGGACTTCGTCGCCGCCTATATAGGGCAAGGTGACGCCGCCATGGCGATGCAGCTCTATGGCCGGGCCATTCAGTGTTTCAAGGAAGCCCTTGCCCTTCAAACCGGAAGTCGTACCATCGAACTCAGGCTGGCTAAGGCATATCTGCGGGATGAACAATACGACCAAGCCCGCCCTCTGCTGGAAAAACTCCTCCAAGCCCAGCCGGACAACGACACGGTTCAAATGCTGATGGGGGACCTCCTCCTCGCCCAGGGAGACGTGGAAGGCGCCATCGAGCATTATCAGGCGGCGTTTCGCAAAAACCCTACCTCGGAGGTCCAGCTGAAGCTCGCCCATGCTTATCTTGTGGCGGGCCAGCTGGACAAGGCGAAGAAGGAGTACCAAGATCTCATCCATCGTTTCCCATATCGGGGTGAGGCCTACGATGGCCTAGGTGACGTATACCGCAAGCTGGGCGAGGATGAAAAGGCCCTGGAGCAGTACCGAGAGGCCTTGCGCCGCACCTATGACGTGGCCACAAAGGAAGCGATCGCGGAAAAGATCGTAGAGCTTGCCCCGGACGATATCGACACCCGCTTTAAGCTCGCCGACTACTATCGCCAAGAGTACAAATACGACTCCGCGATCCGCCAGTATCAGGAGATCCTGGCCCATGACCCGGGGAACGTGGATGCCCTGATCGGGCTGGGGGATTGTTACGTGCCCAAGACCGAGTACGACACTGCACTTGATTACTATCAGCAAGCCCTGGCGAAGCTCGAACACCCTGAGCGCAAACTCTTGGTGCTGGACAAGATCGTGGACTGTGAAACGCAGCGGGCTGGCCCGCAAGGGAAGCTTTCTCAGGCAGGCCTCGAGGCGCTGTGGCAGCGGGCCTTGATCTACCACGACCAGGGGAAGGATGACAAGGCCAAGGCGGATCTTGAGCGCATCTACAAGACCGACCCCAGCTTCCGCGCCGATGAGCTTGTGCCGCTCCTCAAGGAGCTAGGGGGTGAGGTGCAAACACCGCCCGCTACCTTGGAGACAGGGCCGCAACAGGGCTCCGAGACGCAATGATGGGTCGGATCGGGGAGGCGGTGGAGGCCCTGGTGGAGGTGGTGGCCCGGCTGCGCGGGCCTAACGGATGTCCCTGGGACAGAGCTCAGACCCACACCTCGCTCATCCCGTATCTTTTGGAGGAAGCGTACGAGACTGCGGAAGCCTTGGAGAAAGGGACCCCTGAAAGGATCAAGGAGGAGCTGGGGGACCTCCTTCTTCAGGTGGCCCTCCATGCCCAGATCGAGGCGGAAGCCGGGCGTTTCGATTTGGGGGATGTGGCCTCCGCCCTAAGGGAAAAGCTCATCCGGCGGCATAGACACGTGTTTGGGGATGTGAAGGCGACTACCCCGGCGGAGGTGAGGAAGCAGTGGGAGGAGTTCAAGCGTGAGGAGGGGAAGGGGCTGGACCTCGCCCGTCCTGCCCTGATTGCGGCCAGGAAGTACATCGAGGCTTATCCAGATGCAGTTGCCCCAGTCCCCTCCCATATCCCATCC
>JAGGRX010000064.1 GCA_021159405.1 Candidatus Bipolaricaulota bacterium
TGGTGATCACGGCTATGTCGGTTGCCAGATGAGTGAACAGTCCGTCCGACTCATCTACTTCTAAGATGAATGGTCCAGTTCCAAGGCATGCAGAGGAAAATCCAGGGACCTCCGCGCCGATATAGTGTCCCCCTTGACCGGTGAGCTCGCGCACCATGTGGGCTACCCAGGTGGTGGTGGTAGTCTTCCCGTGGGTGCCAGCGATCGCCACGAGCTTGCGGTCCCTGAGAAGAGCGTTTAGGGCCCAGAGCCTTGGACGTACCGGAAGCCGCCTTTTCCTGGCCACGACGAGCTCTGGGTTGTCCGGGGGGATGGCGGAGGAATGGACCACGATCTTCGTCCTCTCCTGGACATGGTCTTGATGGTGTCCCACCTGGACGCAGGCCCCGCAGGCCTTGAGTTTTTCCAGCCGCAGCGAGGGCCTGATGTCCGTGCCTGACACCTCAAACCCCGCTTCCAAAAGAAGCTGGGCGAGGGCAGCCATGCCCTCCCCTCCGATGCCCACCAGGTGAAGGAGGCCTGAAAGTTCATTCATCGGCTTCCCTTCGCAAGCGCGAGGAGCTCTTGGGCCACCGCTCTGGCGGCCTGCGGCCGGGCAACCCGCTGAACCGCCTGGGCCATGCGGCGGAGTCTTTCTTCATCCATCCACAGCTTGAGTATGAGCTTGCCCAAATCCATTTCCTTGAGCTTATGCTCTGGGACCAAAACACATCCCCCTTCCTTGGCAATGGCTTGGGCATTGTCGGTCTGGTGATCCCCCGCGGCTCCGGCCCAGGGAATGAGTATGGCCGGCCTGCCTGTGGCTGCGAGCTCCGCCACCGTAGTAGCCCCGGCTCGTGCGATCACCAGCCTCGCCTGGCTCAAGGCTTCTGCCATGCGGTCCACGTACTTTTCCACTCGGGCATCGCTCAGTCCGGCTTCCTCGAGGCGTCTCTTGACCCAATCGGGGTCAGCCGCATTCCCCACCTGCATCCTGACGCGGAGCCCGCCCAGCTGGGCCAGGGCCCCAGCCGCGCGCAAGGTCGCCTCCACCAAGGCCCGGGAACCCTGAGACCCACCCACGATCAGGAGCTCCTGTGCCTTGGATCCTGTGCCTTGGGTGAGAAATTCCCTGCGCACCGGATTTCCAGTTACAACCACCTTCCTCCTCACGGGGACGCCCCCTGTCTTGGGGAAGGAGAGGAACACCCTGTCAGCCAGCAGGGAAAGGAATCTATTGGCGAGCCCCATGTAGGCGTTCTGTTCGTGGATCGCCCTCGGGATACGGAGGAGGGCCGCGGCCAGCAACGGGGCAAGTGCCGGGTAGCCCCCCATGCCCAGGACCACATCGGGATGAAACTTGCGCAGGATCTGCACTGCCTGAACTAGAGAGGTCAGGTTGGCCCAAACAGAGCCGGGCCAGCTCCAAGGCCGGGACCTATCCAATCCGCGACAGGGCAAGGGGTAAAAGTCGATCCAGGGGAAGCGGCTCAGGATCTTCCTCTCGATGCCCTTCTCGGTCCCGACCCACGCGGCCGCGGAAAGCTCGCCCATCCTTTGCAGCTCTTCCAGCACGGCCAAGGCAGGATAAACGTGTCCTCCCGATCCCCCGGCGGCTACCAACAACCTCATCCGGCCACCTCCTGGGTGAGGGAAAGGCTGGGTTCGTGCTGGGTTTGTCGTGCCACCCCAAGGAGGAGCCCTGAGAGCGCCAGCGTAACCGCCAGGGAGGAGCCCCCATAGCTCACGAACGGAAGCGTGAGCCCGGTGACCGGCACAACCCCCACCACAACCCCCAGGTTGAGGAGGGTCTGAAAGCCGAGGATGAACGAGCTCCCCAGGGCATAAAGGGTGCCGAGTCGATCGGGTGCGCGGGCCGCCGTCCGGAATCCCAGTACCACCAGCCAGGCCAGAAGTCCGATGAGGATGAGGGCGCCGATGAGCCCGGTTTCCTCCGCCACCACCGCGAAGATAAAGTCGTTGTGCGCGGCCGGAAGGTAAAACAGCTTGGCCCGGGAGGCACCGATCCCTCTCCCCCAAACCCCTCCCGCCCCGATGGCCATCAGGGACTGGTATACCTGATAGCCATACGTCTGGCGATACGCGGCCGGGTTGAGGAACGCAAGGAGCCGGCCCAGGCGATACGGGGCGGCAAGGAGCATCAGCCCCCCGAGGGGGAGCACGGCCGCAGCGGTGCCAAGGAGCGGCCGCAGGGGAACGCCCCCTACCCAAAGGAGGAACGCGATCAACGCCCCGTACAGGACGAGCATCCCGAAGTCCGGCTGCAGAGCCAGCACAACCCCGAACGCACCGAACACCACAAGGTAAGGGGCAACGCCTTCTTTGAAGGAGTTGATCCTTTCCCCCCGCCGTACTAGGGAGCTGGATACGTACAGCACCAAAGCGAGCTTGCCAAACTCGGTGGGCTGGAAGCTCACCGGCCCAAGCCGAAGCCAGCGCTGACCATGGGCAAGCCCTGGAAACAGGGTGAGGACCGTGGCCAAAAACACCCCAAGGAGAAGCAGATCGTCGATGCGGGCCCATACGTGGTAGTCAATACGCCAAAGGAGGATGAGGAGAACCAACCCTAGCCCAGCACCGAGGAGCTGACGCACCAGGAACGCAAACGGATCGCCGTACAGGCGCTCGGCCAGTGGGAAACTGGCCGAGTAAACGAACAGAAGGCCAAACAACAGCAAGAACGCGACGGCGATCAAGATCCGTGCTTCCAGGCTCCCCACGGCCACCTCCGAAGGATGAGTGTGGTGCGCTTGTCCCCTCCAAGGAAGGACCGAGGAGGTGCGAGAAAGGCCTATGGGTGAACCCTCAGAGTGCGTGGTGTCCTGATGCTCGAGGACAGGCAGGGTTTAACCAAGGGACAGCTGACGGAACGCCGCGCGGAAGGCCTCCCCCCGATGTGAGAAGCTGTCGAACTGGTCAAAGCTAGCGCAAGCAGGGGAAAGGAGCACCGTGTCGCCGGTCCGTGCCCGGGCGTAGGCACGTCTCAAGGCATCCAGTGGATCTGCCGCAAGCTCGTAAGGTACCCCCCAACAGCTGAGGAGGTGTGAGAAGAAGCCTTGGGACTCGCCGATCAGTATGCAGCAACGCACCTTGTGTGTGAGGAGCTGCTTGAGCTCCTCGTAGCCTTCCTTTTTGTGGCGTCCACCCAAGATGAGGACGATCGGGGCGGGGACAGCCCTGAGGGCGGCCGCCGTGGCATGGGCGTTGGTGGCCTTGGAGTCGTTGATGAACGGTATCCCCGAAAACTCCCCCACCAGCTCCAGGCGGTGTGGCTGGCGGAGGGCGGGCAAGACCTGCTCGTAGGGGGGTGGAGCCCGGGTGAGCTCGGGAACCACCGCCTGGGCAGCGCACCAGGCCCCCTTGAGGTCGAAAAGGAGGTGGCCCGGCACCCCTTCCCCCCAGCCGGGGGGGAGCTCGGCCTGGGAGCAGTCCACCACCTTCCCGCGAGGGGAGAGTCGCGCGATGAGCTCAGGCGGCAGGATGGCGGTGTCGCCCTCCCCCTGGCGTGAAAGCAGCTTGGCCTTGGCGGCGAAGTAGTGGGCCAGCGTCCCATGGTGATCCAGGTGATCGGGCGCGAAATTGAGCCACACCGCCACCTGAGGGTGGAACCTTTCCGTCCACTCAAGCTGATAGGAACTCACCTCCAGCACCCAGGGACGCCCGCATGCCTCGTCCACCGTGGAGATGGCCGGCCGACCGATGTTCCCGGCTACCACAGGCTCTTTCCCAGCCGCTCTCAGGATCGCCCCGATGAGCTCGCAGACGGTGGATTTGCCGTTGGTGCCGGTGACCGCGATGAGGGCGGAGGGGGCTGCCAGGCGGAAGGAGAGTTCGATCTCCGACCAGATCGGGATCCCGCGACGCCGGGCCCCTTGCAGGACCGGAAGGTGTGGGGGAACCCCAGGGCTGGGGACGATGAGCTCCGCAGAAAGCACCCGCTCGGTGTGCCCTCCATCCTCCCAGGCCACCCCGTACCCTGCGAGGAAGGCCCGCTCTTCCTCCGAAAGACGACGGGCCTCGGAGAGGAAGAGGGAAAGCCCGAACCGGGACAAGGAACGGACGAGGGCCCGGCCGGTTTTGCCCAGGCCCAGGATCGCTACCTTACGGAACGGCAAGCTCCAGCTCGCCACGGCGTTCACCACCGAAATGGCTTGCTCGGTGGTTTGCTTTCAACTTTCGAGGGCCTCTTGGATCCTCCGCTCAAGCACCATATCCGGAGAGAACCGTTCGAGCGAAAGGTAGTACTCCACCACCTGGTCCAGTGCTGCCTGGGGCACCATGCCCACGATCTCGGTCCCTATCACCGGAACTCCGTACCGGGCAGCCTCCCGGCGCACCAGCTCCAGCACCCGCGGGATAGGGGTCTTCTTGTAATCGGTGAGGTTCATGGACACCTGGACGATGCCCCGCTCGGCAAGCTCAAAGCCCAAGGCCTTGACGTACCTGAGGCCCCCTGAGGAGCCCCGCACCGCCCGGGCGATGGCCTTTGCGACCCCGAGGTCCGAGGTCCCCAGGTTCACGTTGAAGGCGATGAGGAACTCCCGCGCCCCCACCGCGGTCACCCCGGCGGTAGGATGAACGGTCGGCTCCCCGAAATCCGGCGCCCACTCAGGTCTTTTTATCTTTTCAGAAAAACCCTCGAACTCTCCCTTGCGGATCTGCGCCAGGTCCCTCCGTTCCGGGCGGGTGGCCGACTCCTCGTATAGATAGACAGGGACTTGGAACCTCTCCCAGATCTCTTGGCCCAGGCGGCGGGATAGCTCCACACAATCCTCCATCGTCACCCCCCGGACCGGGACCAGGGGCACCACGTCCACTGCCCCCATGCGGGGGTGCTGGCCCGAATGGGTCCGCAGGTCGATGCGGGAAACCGCCACCTCAAACATGGCCAGGATGGCCGCGCGCACCCCCTCCGGCTCCCCCACCAGGGTGTAGACGGTTCGGTTGTGGTCGGGATCAGGATCGACGTCCAGAAGCCGCACCCTCTCTACCTCGCGGATGGCGGCGGCGATGGCCTCGATGGTGTCCTGCTTCCGACCTTCGGAGACGTTGGGGACCGATTCAACCAGCCTCTCCCACATCCTCCACCTCCATCAGCAAGATCGTGGCCTCCGCGACCGGTTTTTCGTCCACCTGGGCCTGGACCTCAGCCTTGAGGAGCCCCAGCCGGTGCCTGAGCCGGCGTGCCCGGTAGGTGACCCGGTCCCCGGGGACCACCGGGCGGTGGAACCTGGCCCGCTCCACCCCGGCAAGCACGGCCAGCTTCCCCTCCGGAAGGAGCAGGCCAGCGGTCTGGGCCATCCCCTCCAGGATCATCGTCCCGGGCATGAGGGAAGGGTACGGAGCACGAAAGTGGCCCTGAAAGTATGGCTCATTTACCGTCACACACTTCAGGGCCACCACCTCCCCTTCGCTCCGCTCGACCACTCGATCGATGAGCAGGTACGGATACCCAAACGGAAGGCACCGCTTGAGGGCCTCGACATCCATGGTTAGCTACTGAACAGGCCCCACAGGCGCCCTTCCACGTCTCCAGAGATATCTGTCACCGTCTCCTCGTTCCGGTAGATCAGGACGTCCTTCTTGCGGAGCACGAGGTCGAATCCCTTTTCCTTTGCTACTTGCTGGGCGATCTCCACGATCTTGGCCGCGGCCGCCTGGGTGAGGAGCTGATCCAGCTGTTTGAAGGAGGACTCAAGAGCCAAAAGAACCTCCATATCGACGATCCCAAGCTGGGCCGTCTGAAGCAGATCCTTTACCTCGTCCACAAGCGGGCGTGCCTGCTCCCGGATCCGCTCAAGGTCACCGCGGAAATTGACAAAACCGGGGGAGGCGATCATCTTGTCGAGCATGGTGAGGTCCACGTTGAGTTGGGCTTGGAGGAGCTCAACCTGGAGTTTGGCCACCTGTTGCTGATACTGATCTTGGGTCAGTTCACCTTGGAGATAGCGAGCTTGGAGGTTTTGGATTTCCCCTTGTTTTTGGGCCATGGCTTGGCGCTCGGCCTCCACCTGGGGCAGGAACACCTTAACGAACAGGCTCTCTGCGTCCACGTAGGCTACCTTAAGACCAGGCCCCTGGGGGAGCGATGCGAGCTGGTCTTCCAGGGATGAAATCTTGGATTCCACATCGTCGAGGCGGGTTTCCAGGGCGGAGGTATCGCTTCCTTTCGAGAACAGCCGCCCCCCCACGATTCCTCCCACAAACCCGAGCACCAATGCCCCCACGATTACCAATGCCAGCGTGCTTCCCTTCATGCTATCCTGCCTCCTTTTCCTTCCGAACCGAATGGTCCATCATAACTCAAAACATGGGACTCATGTCGAACTCGAAGACGGGCACCCAGTTCCAGGGCCGGTCGCTGGGCCAAGCCATGTCGATGCGCATGAACGTCCCGGCGATGTGGGCGGAAAGTTCGAGCCCCACCGAACTCTTGAATGCCGCCTGACCTCCAAGGTCGGCCCCCAAGTCCCAAAATAGTGACAGGAAAAAGCCCTGCGCCAGTTCGAACCTGAGCTCGGTGTTGAGGAGGGCCAGGCGATCGGTGGTGGAGGTCTGAGCTCCGCGCACCGAGGAAACCCCTCCCAGTTTGAACAGGTAATCCTGGGGAAGGTCCCAGCCCAGCTTGACCAAAGCCCGCCCGGCGAAGGCGGCCCGCCCCTCCCCCAAGGGCGTCACGATGTCGATGGGAAAGAACCGCGCCAGCTCTGCATCAAGGGAGAGGTACTCCACCCCGGGGGCGAACGTCCCCGCCTTCTCCAGGGTGAGATGACCCGAATTTCCCGTGCGGGGGAAGAAGGGGTTGTCCCGGGAATCGTAGGTGAGGCCAACCCGCAAGGCATTGCGCGGCTCAAGGGGGATCCCTTCCGGCAGGATCTGAGCCTGTTCGCTTGTAAGGCCCAAGCTGAGATCGAGATATGAGGCGATAGGGTAGGCCAAGCTCAGGCTCCCGCCGAAGGTGACTACTCTGTTATCGTTTTGAGGCCTTTCCTTGCGGTAAAGGTCAAGCCCCACGAGGTCGTAAACTGGAAAAGCATGCCCTTGATAGCCAAACGTCCAGGTGGTGGAGGCTGTCCCGGTCAGCCCCTTGGAGAAGGTGAGGGAGAGGTCCTGGGCGGTCCCCATGATGTTCTTCTGGGAGTACTTGAGGTTCCCCACCAGCCCTTCTTTAGGGGAAAGGGCCAGGGACCCCCCGATCTGGCCGAGCTTTTTCAGTTCCTTCACTTGAACAGAAAGCACGAGCTTTTCACCTTCCCACCTGGGGGTCAGGGTCACGTCGCTGAAGTAGCCCAGGGCCATCAGGGCCTGCCGAGCGGCAGCGAAGCGGGCCTCGGTCAAGAACTCCCCTTCCGAGAGCCCCATAACCCGCCGGATCACGCGTTCTTGGGTGGCATGCTCTCCCTGAATCTCAATCCGGTCGATCTTCCCCTCCAAGACCTTCACCTTCAGGACGCCCCCCTCCACCCCAGCGGGGCGGAAATCGACCATGAAATACCCTTCCCTTCGGTAGTAGTCGTTTACCCCAGAGAGGGCCTTGAGGACGTCGTAATTGGTGACCACGCCCTGGGGGAGATGGCCCAGGTGAGGGGAGAGCCTCTCCCAGGGGATGGCCTCGACCCCAACAAGTTCGATCCCTTTCAAGGGCTGTGGCTCGGGGAGCAGGACCCGCTCGGTGAGCTCCCAGCGTAGCCAGACCCCTTTGTCCTCAACTTCGGGCACCACGTTGGCCGAGGAGAAGTAAACGGAACTAGCCAGGCGCTGAAGGGAAGCCTGAATCTGAGAGTAGCGCCCCACCTCCCCGCAAGGGACGCTGATCAGCCCCGCCGCAGCTTCCTCGGGCACGGTGGAAAGCCCGCTGAACCGGTGCCCCAAAACCGGAAGCTCCTGGATCTCAATGATCAGCTCCTTCCCCGGGATGACCTGACCTATCTGGACGGTGGCCAGGTCCTTTTTCTTGTACTCCTCCAGCACCGCCTTCAGCGCCTCCTCAAGGTGAACGCGGTTCAGTACCTGACCGGGTTTGATGTCGTGATCCTTTAGGATCGACCTGATCCGGCTTTCCGAAACACGAGGGGAGGAGAACCATTCTTTGAGGACAGCCCACAGGGTCCCCCCCTTGGTCTCGGGTTTGGGAATCCCAAGAAGGGTGATGCGCTCGATCTTCGGGTACTCCACCACCTTGAACCGGACCACGACCTTGCCGTCCTCCACCGAAAGCTCCGGGGTGACCTTGGCGAAGTAGCCCAACTCTTCGATGGCTTGGGCAGCGGCCTTGACCTTGCCGACGTCGACGGTGTCACCGGATTTGAACCCCACAGCCTTGAGGATCTCCCGGGTGGGGACGTTTACGTTGCCTGTGATCTCGATCTTGTCCACCACAAAAGGCTGTTGTGCAATTGCCACAAACTCCAAGCAGAACAGAAGAAAAACCAAGGTCGCTACAGCCAAAACCTTCTTGTTCACGATTCACCCTCCTCGAATGCTCTGTACTGCAAGGCCTCTGCCAAGTGCTCCGCCTCGATGATATCGGCACCAGCCAGGTCAGCAATGGTACGGGCAACCTTGAGCACGCGCACGTAGCCCCGCCCGGTGAGGGCGAAGTGGTCGATGGCCCGGACGAGAAGGCGCTTGGCTTCCGGCTTGAGCCTGCAGACCCGTTCCACTTCCTGTGGCCCAAGCTCCGCGTTGGTGCGTGCCTTGCCCTGGAACCTGTCCCGTTGTCTTTCCCGTGCCTGGGTCACCCGTGCCCGCACCGCCTCGGAAGGCTCCCCTGAGCCGTCCCCCAAAAGTTCCTCTTTGGTCAGGCGCGGGAGCTCCACAAACAGGTCGATGCGGTCCAGGAAAGGACCTGAGATGCGTTTCCTGTATTGGCTTATCTCGTGAGGGCGGCACCGGCAGGGACGCAAGGGATCCCCCAGGTGGCCACATGGACAAGGGTTCATGGCTCCCACCAGCATGAACGAGGCGGGGAAGGTGACCGCCACCCCGGCCCGCACCACGGAGATCTTGCGATCCTCAAGAGGCTGCCTTAAGGCCTCGAGCACCTTCCGATCGAACTCGGGAAGCTCGTCCAAGAACAGCACCCCATGGTGGGCCAGGGTGATCTCCCCTGGGCTAGGGACCCCGTGGCCCCCTCCCACCATGCCCGCATAGGAGATGGTATGATGGGGGGCGCGAAAAGGGCGGAAGCGCATCAAAGCCTGTCCTGGGGGGAGGAGTCCTGCCACCGAGTAAATCCGGGTTACCTCCAATGCTTCCTCGAAGGAAAGCGGGGGGAGGATGCCCGGAAGGCACCGGGCAAGGAGGGATTTTCCGGCTCCGGGTGGTCCTACCATGAGCAGGTTGTGTCCCCCGGCAGCGGCGATCTCCAACGCCCGGCGGGCATGCTCCTGCCCCCGCACCAGGCGCAGGTCAAGCCAAGTAGGGGGCGGTTCTTCTGGGATCTCCTTGGGGGCCGGGGGGATGTCAGCTTCCCCTTTGAGAAACGCAACGGCCTCCCCCAAGCTGCGTACCGGATATACAGACAGGCCATCCACCAGGGCGGCCTCCGGGGCGCAAGGGTGGGAGACCACCATGCCGGAAAGCCCCTCCTCCCGAGCGGCCAGGGCCACCGCCAGCGCCCCCTTCACCGGGCGTAGCTCCCCATCCAGGGAAAGCTCGCCGTAAAACACCAGCCCTGCCACACGCTCTTCTGGGATCTCCCCGGTGGCCACAAGCAGGGCCACGGCCAAGGCGAGATCCAGCCCGGCCCCCTCCTTTTTTAGATCTGCCGGAGCCAGGTTGGCCGTGATGCGTGTTCCGGGAAAAGGGAGCCCCAGGTTGCGGATGGCGGACCGCACCCGTTCCCTCGCCTCGGATACCTCCTTTTCCGGCAGCCCCACGATGGAAAAGCCGGGCAGCCCCGGCCCCACATCACACTGGACTTCCACAAGGCGCGCCTCCACCCCGAACGGGGTGCCGCTAATAACCTTGGCAAACATCGTCTTTCCCAAACGCGTGCTTGATGTGCTTAACCCCCTCAGGTCCTACGGCCAACACATCGAATCTAACCGGCACCTTGCCGGCCTTCTCCCCCAAGAAGGCCAAGGCGGTCCTCCACAGGTGCCTTCGCTTCCGCAGGTCAACGGCCTCTTCCGGGGCTCCGTATGCGCTCCCCCTTCTCCCCTTAACCTCCACGAACACCAAGGTGCCCCCGTCCTTGGCCACGATGTCCACTTCCCCCCCGCGCCAGCGCCAGTTGCGGGCTACGATCAGGTAGCCTAAGTTTCGCAGGTACCGGCACGCGATGTCCTCGGCCCACTTGCCCTCGGCCACATCCGATGATAGCGCACTTGCAACTGGCCAAAAAAGTCATAGAGGGCGTATACTGTAAAAGTATGCGCATCCTAATTCGTGGAGTGTCGGTGATCCGAAGGCCGGAGGAGGGGGTCATCCCCAAGGCCGATGTGGCCATCGAGGGACGGCGGTATGCCGCGGTGGTGGAAGGAGGGGGGATAGGGGGAGATTTCGATCGGGTTATAGATGGGGAAGGGAAACTCCTCATCCCGGGCTTTGTCAACGCCCACACGCACCTTGCCATGACCTTGTTCCGGGGGTTTGCCGACGATCTTCCCCTCATGAGCTGGCTTGAGGACCGGATCTGGCCGGCGGAGAAAAAGCTCACCGCCCAGGATGTGTACTGGTTCTCGCTCCTTGGGCTTGGGGAGATGATCCGCTCGGGCACCACCTGTTTCGCCGACATGTACTTCTTCATGGAGGAGGTGGCGGCCGCGGTGGAGGAAGTCGGCCTCAGGGCCCTGCTTTCCTATGGGGTCATCGCTCCCACCCCGGCCCAAGCTGAATCGGAGCTTAAGAAGGCGGAGAGACTCATCCGCGAGTGGGATGGGAAAGCTGAAGGGCGTATCCGGGGCGCCCTCTCTCCGCATGCCCCTTATACCTGCGGCCCTGAGGTGTGGAGGGAGGCCGCTGCCCTGGCCAAGGAGCTCCGGGTTCCCATCCACACCCACCTTGCTGAGACCAAGGAGGAGGTGGAGGACTTTGAGGCCCGGCATGGCAAATCCCCCATCCTGTGGCTGGAGGAGCTGGGGGTGTTTTCCGTCCCGGTCATCGCCGCCCACTGCGTCCACGTTTCCGAAAAAGACATTGAAATTTTGGCGGCACATTCAGCCAGCGCGGTTCACTGCCCCAGTTCAAACGCCAAGCTCGCCTGCGGGATCGCCCCGGTGGTGGAGCTCCTCTCCTCCGGGGTGAACGTGGCCTTGGGGACGGATGGGGCCGGTTCGGCCGGGGATCTGGACATGGTGGAGGAGATGAGGCTTGCCGCATTTTTAGCCAAGCTCAAGACCGGCGACCCAGAGGCCCTGCCCGCCCCCCAGGCCCTGGCGGTGGCCACCTCAAGGGGGGCCCAAGCCCTTGGCCAGGGGAAGGAATTGGGTACAATTGAGGAAGGACGACGGGCCGACGGGGTGCTGATATCCCTAGAAGGGGTGCACCTGTGCCCTGGGCACAGTCCGCTTTCGGACTTGGTCTACGCTGGCCACGCAGCCGATGTAGTGGGGGTGTTCGTTGACGGAAGGCCACTTCTCCTCGATGGTGAGCTTCTCACCTTGGATGAGGAGGCGGTGAAGGCCAAGTGTCGGGAGCTAGCTCGTCGGTTTCGCTAGAACCCTTCCCGGGCGAGCGCCCGCTCGGGGATGGGCGATTGGAGGTGGGAACATGGCGCTTACCCAAGAAGAAAAACAGAAGATCATCGAGAAGTTCGCCCGTCACCAGGGGGACACCGGTTCCCCCGAGGTGCAGATCGCGCTCCTTACAGAGCGCATCTCGCGGCTCACCGAGCATCTGAAGGAGCACAAGAAGGACTTCCATTCCCGCCGTGGGCTTTATCTAATGGTGGGCCAAAGGCGGAGGCTTCTCCGGTATCTCAAGCGGGAAGACCCGCATCGATACGCCCGGCTCATTCAAGAGCTCGGCATCAGAGGTGTATAAGGAATGCATGTAGAGGAAGCTGAGATAGCTGGAAAGAGGTTCAAGCTGGAAAGCGGCGCCGTGGCAAGGCAAGCCGATGGCGCTGTGCTCGTCACTTGGGGGGACACCAAGGTATTGGCCACGGTGGTCACAAGCCCCTTGGAGCAGGACATCGGATACTTCCCTTTGAGGGTGGATTTCGAGGAGAAGTTCTACGCCGGAGGGAAGATCCCAGGCGGCTTTTTCAAGCGTGAGGGAAAGCCCTCCGACGCTGCCATCCTCTCGGCCCGTCTGATCGACCGGCCGATCCGTCCTTTATTCCCCAAGGGGTACAGAGAAGAGGTGCACATTGTGACCACGGTCCTTTCAGCGGAAAAGGACTGTCCTCCTGAGATCGCAGCCATGGTGGGGGCCTCGGCGGCCTTGATGATCTCCCCGGCCCCGTTCCAAGGGCCCATCGCCGGGGTCAAGGTGGGGCTTCAGGATGGCGAAGTGGTGGTAAATCCGCCCGATCAAGTGCTCGACGAAGGGGATATGGATATCACCGTAGCCGGGACCAAGTCCACCGTCACCATGGTGGAAGGGCATATGCGGGAGGTCCCCGAGGAGAAGGTCATCGAGGCCATCGTGGCTGCGCATGAGGTGATCCGTGAGCTCATCGAGCTTGAGGAGCGGTTCGCTGCCCAGCACCAAGTGGAGAAGCGGGTGCCCGAACCACCTGCCGAGGAGGAGAGGGAGGTCTACGAACAGGTCAAGGAGCTGGTATGGGAGCGCCTTCCGGAGCTAAAGGCTGCACCCAACAAGAAGGCGCGGGAGCGGCTGGCGGAAGCCATGGCCGCCGAGGCCGCCCAGCAGGTGGCGGACCGCTACCCTGAGGGCGAAAGGGAACGCATCTTGGCTTTGGCCAAAGCCGCGTTCGACGACGTGTACCGGGAGTTCGCCCGCTGGTCGATCTTGGAGCTGGGCGAGCGGATGGACGGCCGCCGGCCCGATGAGCTTCGCCCCATCACCATCCAGGTGGGGATCCTGCCCCGGGTGCACGGTTCGGCCCTGTTCACCCGGGGGGAGACCCAGTCCCTGGGCACCTGTACCCTGGGGGCCACCCGGCGCGATGCCCAGATCGTGGATCTGATGATGGAAGAGGGGCTGAAACGGTTCATGCTCCACTACAACTTCCCCCCCTTCTCGGTAGGGGAGGCGGGGCGGATGGGCCCACCCTCCCGACGGGAGATCGGCCATGGGCATCTGGCAGAAGGGGCCTTGCAGGCCGTGGTCCCTCCGGAGGAGGAGTTCCCCTACATCATCCGGGTTGTCTCCGAGATCCTGGAGTCCAACGGGTCTTCCTCCATGGCCTCGGTTTGCTCGGGGTGCCTGGCGATGATGGATGCCGGCGTCCCCATCAAGCGTCCGGTGGCCGGGGTGGCCATGGGACTTGTCACCGACGAGGCCACAGGAAAGTATGTGATTCTCACTGACATTTTGGGGCTGGAGGACCACTTTGGGGACATGGACTTCAAGGTGGCCGGAACCCGGGAAGGGGTCACGGCTTTTCAGCTCGACGTCAAGACCGGGGGTATCTCCCCGCAGCTTATGCGAGAGGCGATGGCCCAAGCCCGGGCGGCCCGCATGCGGATCCTGGACCTGATGGAGGAGGCCCTGCCCGCCCCCAGGCCGCAC
>JAGGRX010000016.1 GCA_021159405.1 Candidatus Bipolaricaulota bacterium
CTCTCCAAGAGATCCCCGTCGAGCGTCACCACCCGCACGCCGGAAAGCTCCCGCACCGCCTCCAGGGTCTCGGCCACCACTGTGTCCGAGAGCACATAGGCCACCGCGTCCCTGACCTTGGGCGGGAAGTCGCACAGCTCGATGGCAAGCCCCACCACCCCGGGGAGCTTCAGGGCATCCCGGGCCTCGGCGGAGATGCGGGGCACCGCCAGGCGATCTAAGGGGAGGAACCTGGCCCGGCCAAGTCCCTCCTCCTTGAGGTAGCGCACGCACTCAAGGGCGAGGTCGCGGCTTTCCACCACCAGGTCATGGCGGTGGCCGCCCAGGGCGGTCTCGAAGGCGAGCTCTAGCCCTTTGTGCGGGCGCACAAGCTGGCCGATGGTGCCGTGGATCCCGTCCCAGCCGAGTTTAAGGAGCGCGGCCACCGGCTCAGGCGGTCGGGCCCCTGCCCCCACGAATCGCTGGAGGTCGTCGATGGTTTCCCGCAACGAGGCGATCTCCCGCTCCAGGGCCCGGGCCTCGGCCTCCTTTGCGGAAAGCTCCCCCCGCAGGCGTTCCACCGTCCGGATGAGTTCGGTCATGCCCTCGTCCTCGGCCACCCCTTGGGGGGCGAGCTTGCGCTCCCGGGCCTCGATCTCCCGGTCCAGGCGGTCCACCTCCCGGGAGAGCTCTTCCACCTCCTCCCGGGCACGCTCGGCCTGGGCCTGCGCCCGCTCCAGCGCCTGGCTTAGGGCCTCCCAGCGCCGGTAGCGAAGGGTGGCAGCCAAGCGGTCCCGCTCCTCGGCCAGGGCCTTGTACTCCAAGGCCGCCTCCCGGGCCCGATGGAGCTCGGCCAGACGGTGCCGGCGCTCGGCCAGCAGAATCCGGCTGGTGTTTAGGCGCTCCTTCACCTGGGCAAGCTCTGAGATGGCCTTGGCCTTGCGTTCCTCGTAGGCGGCGATCCCCGCCACCTCGTCCAGGATCTCCCGCCTGCGCTTGGGGGAGCGCTCCAGGACGTCGATCACCATGCCCTGCTCCACGATGTGATAGCCGTTTGGATCGATCCGGGCCAAGGCAAGCAGGCTTTCCACCACCTTGGCCGGAACGACCTTCCCCTGGAGCCGATAGGTGGAAGAGGTAGGGGTGATCTTCCGGGAGAGCACCACCTCGGGGGCGGGTTCGGACAAAAGTTCATCGAACAGTCCGGAGCGGTTGTCCAAGGTGAGGGAGACCACGGCCTGCGGGACCGGCTCGCCCCGGGGCGGGACATGAAGAAGCTGCTCCACCCGCTCTGCCCTAAGGGACCGGGACCTTCGTCCCATTACGAACGCCAGGGCATCGAAGATGTTGGATTTTCCCGCCCCGTTTTCCCCAACGATCGCGGTAAGTCCGGGATAGAAGGGGAGCACAACGCGCCTGCGGAAGGATTTGAAGCCCTGGATCTCGAGGCGCTTGATGAAGGTGCTCATGCCGGCTCGTCGAACAAGCTCAGGGGCACCATCCGGGGGCGGCTTTCGAAGAGGGGCGCTGCTTGTGCCTCCGCGAGCAGCCGCTCGATCTTGTGGCGGTTGTAGTCGTTGGGGACGCTCACCCCCTCTTCCCACCGCATGATGGTGGGGATCGAGACCCCAAGCATATTTGCAACGGATCGCTTGCTCAAACCGTTCTCCAACCGGAAGCGCCTCAGCCGTTCTCCCAGCGCATTCATTCCACCTTACCTCCCCAAGGGTTACGAATATAACATTTGTTACATGTCCGGCCAAAAAGGAGGGGCGCGGCAGCGCCCCCTCCGGCTTGCTTAGCCTCCCATGAAGTGGAGGGCGATGGCCCCGATCCCGGCGAGGAGTGCCAGAAGGGCCATCCCTTGGGCCGCGCCCAGGGTATCCTGCATTGCCTTCACATCCAGCCCCTCCACTTGAGCCTCCAGGGTGGTGACGCGGGCATCTAGATCGTCCACCCGACCTTTAAGTTGGGCGATGGCGTCCTTGTTGGCCTGGATGTCGGCGGTGAAGCCCCCCAAAGCCGCCTCAAAGCCCTGGAGCTTGGCCCGATTGTTTTCGATCTTAATCTGGAGGGCTTGGGTGGCCTGCTCCAGGGCGAGGATCCGGCGCTGGAGCGAACCAAGATCCTGCTCCTCAAGCGCCGAGATCCGGGCCTCGTGATCGGAGAGCTTGGAGTTGAGATCGCCAGCCAACACGCCCAACTTCTTGCTCAACTCGGACTTCAATGTGGCTACCTCATCCGTGACACGAGCCTTCAGGGCCTGGAGGCGGGCGGCGAGCTGGGGAAGTTGGGCACACATCTCCTGCAGCTGACCGATTTCAGCCTCCACGTCCTTGAGCCTTGCCTCCAGGGACTGATAGCGGTCGGCGAGATCCTGGTCGGTTGCGTCCAGGGCCTGAATGGCCCCCTTGAGCTCGGCGATGAGGTTTCCAAAATAACTTGCCATCTGATCATAGAGCTGCTCCAGGTCTGCGATCTCCTCCTCAGCTGGCGGGATGGTTGCTTGCTGTGCAAATGCCGATGGGGCCAAGAGGAGCCCTACGATCACGACTGCCAAAATTCCCTTTCTCATTCTTTCTACCCCCTTTCCTCTCCGGTGCTGGTGGGGCCGCTTCATCCCCATTTCCAATCCACCCTATCCAAGACGGGAATGAGGGGCACGGGCTGGTGGGCGGTGGTTGGGGTAGGTTTGTCGCTGCCCCTCCGGTCAGTTGTCTTCCGCAGCTCGGCCATGCGGAACTTGCACTAGACAAGGCCAGGAACGCCGCCCTGGCCCTTAAGCGCCGTGTCTTGCTTTAACCTTGTTGTTGTAAGAGGAAGTAGACCAACGTCCCCACGAGCACCGGCGCGAGGATGATGGCCGCCCACTGGGAAGCCTGAACCGCCTTCAGGGACGTAACTTCCTCCTTGAGGGTGGCAAGTTCCGCTCCTTGGGCCTCCAGGCTCGTCCCCAGATCGGAGACGGAGGTCTTTAGCGACTCGATGTCGGACTGGTACCCACCCAGTGCCGCCTCCACCCCCTCCATTTTGGCCCGGTTGTTGTCGATCTTTGTCTGGAGGGCCTGCCGGGCTTCCTCCAGGGCGAGGAGGCGGCGCTGAACGCCCCCCAAATCTATCTGCTCAAGGGCGGTGATCCGGGCCTCATGGTCATCGAGCCGGGATCCCAGGCTTTCGACGTCTTGCACCAGGCCGTTCACCTGGGCCGAAAGCCCAGCAAACGAGTTCTCCAGGGTCAAGAAATGCTCCTTGGACTCTTGGATGAACGAGGCGAAGAAGTCGGTCACCTGGCCGAAGGCGGCTTGCATGGAGGCGATCTCATCCTCCGCCGGGGGCGCTTGGGCCAGCCCCAAGCTCCCCACCAGGAGTAACCCGAAAAGCACTGTGTACTTCCACATCTCCGCACCCCTCCTTCTTTTCTTGGTGCTTCGGATGGTTCCAGGGTAATCGGGATCACCTTCGGCTCCATGCCGCCTGGGCACCGGAGAGGGCGGTTTTGTCGCTCCGGAGGCGGACAGGTGTCTTTTGCCCGTATAATCCCGTGATGACATTGCGCGTTAGGTTTGCTCCTAGCCCCACCGGTGAGCTCCACGTGGGCGGCGCCCGTACCGCCCTGTTCAATTGGCTTTGGGCGAGGAAGGAAGGGGGCAGTTTCGTCCTCCGCATCGAGGACACCGATCTTGTCCGCTCGGAGCGGCGCTTCGCTCAGGGCATCATGGATGCCCTCCGCTGGCTCGGGCTTGACTGGGACGAGCTTTACTTTCAGTCCGAGCGGCTGCCCATCTACCGCAAGTATGTAGAAAAGCTGCTTGAAGAAGGGAAGGCCTATCCCTGCTATTGTACCCCGGAGGAGCTGGCGGCCCGCCGCAGGCAAGCCCTATCCCGGGGCGAGGTCCCGGAGTACGATGGCCATTGCCGCAACCTCAGCGAGGCGGAGCGAAAGCGGTATCTTGCGCAAGGCAGAAAACCGGCCATCAGGTTCAGGGTGCCCGAGGCGGCCAAGGAGACCTCCTTTCGCGACTTTTTGCGCGGGGAGGTGCGCTTCCGTCGTCTCACCACCGGGGACTTCGTGATCCAAAAGGCAGACGGGACCCCTACCTACAACCTGGCCTGTGTGGTGGATGACCACGAGATGGGGATCACCCATGTGCTTAGGGCCGAGGATCACATCTCCAACACCCCCAAGCAGATCTGGCTGTACCAAGCCCTCGGGTGGGACCCACCCCAGTTCGGCCATCTGTCCGTCATATTGGGGCCGGACAGGAGGAAGCTGTCCAAGCGCCACGGGGCGACCTCGGTGGAGGCGCTGCGCGAGCAGGGGTTCCTCCCCGAAGCGGTGGTCAACCATCTGGCACTCCTGGGCTGGTCCCCGGGAACGGGGGAAGAGGTGTTCACCCTGGAGGAATTGGTGGAGCGCTTCTCCCTGGAAAGGGTGAACCTGGCTCCCCAGGTATTCGACCTAGACAAGCTCAAGTGGCTCAACCGCAAGCACCTAGCTCGTCTTTCCCCAGAGGAGCTCCTCGTCAGGGCGAAGCCCTTCCTCAAAGGCCTTCCAGAGGGGCCGGAGGAGAAGGTGGCCAGGGCACTGGCCCTGGTGCGGCCGGGGATCTCCACCTTGGCGGAGCTTGGCGAGCATCCAGATCTCGTCGCCATCCTAAGCCGGCCAGAACTCGGCCAGGATGTGCTTGAGGAGCTGAGCAAGCCTATGGCACAGGAGGCTCTGCGGGCCGTGCTTGCTCGACTGGAAGGTCTTCCAAACGTGGGGTTGCGTGCTTTGGTAAACGAAGTAGCGGGCGAACTCGGGGTGTCCCGGCGGGGGGTATTCCACCCGCTGCGGCTTGCCCTCACCGGCCGCTCCCAGGGGCCGGAGCTTGCGGGGGTCGTCGCCGTGCTCGGCCCAGAAGAGGTAAGGGCCAGGATTGAGCACGCCCTAAGTGTGGTTGAGGAAACCACCGGCGGGGTGTAAAGTTTTCACGATTTTGGCTTTCTAGGCCAAAGTATCCCTAGGTTAAGGCAGGTAACGGAAGGGAGGAGTGGTATGGCCCTAGCGATTGGCATTGCGGCACTGGTCTCCGTTGTGGCCCTGGTCTGGGCCGCCTACGCCAACTGGTATGTGGCCCGGAGGGACCGGGGCACCAAACGGATGCAGGAAATCCAGGGGTACATCCGCGATGGCGCGACCGCGTTCATGATCGAGGAAGCCAAACACATGTCCATTGTCATCCTCATCATCGGCATTTTGCTTTGGATCCTGTTTTACTGGGAAGTGGCCGTAGCGTTCTGGATCGGGGCTATCTTCTCCATGGCAGCGGGCTTCATCGGGATGAACGCGGCCACCTTAGCCAACGCCCCCACTACCCAAGCCGCGCGCAGATCGGTGCGGGAGGCGCTCAAGGTTGCGTTCTCCGGGGGAAGCGTGATGGGCATGGGGGTGGCAGGGCTGGCCATCGGGGGCTTGGTGATCGTGATCGCACTGTTCCACAAGGAGTTCGACCCGGCCACCGTCCATATTCAGACCAAGTACCTGTTCGGGATCAAGGGGGCGGGGGTTAACTTCATCAAAGGCGCGCTTCTTGTGTCGGCCTACTCGGCCGGGGCGTCGCTTGTGGCCCTGTTCGACCGTGTGGGCGGCGGCATCTACACCAAGGCCGCGGACATGGCCGCGGACATCGTGGGCAAGGTAGAGGCCCACATCCCGGAGGACGACCCCAGAAATCCGGCGACCATCGCCGACAACGTGGGTGACAACGTGGGCGACGTTGGGGGCCTCGGAGCCGACCTTTTGGAGTCGTTTATCGGAGCCATCAT
Organism: Candidatus Bipolaricaulota bacterium; assembly: GCA_021159405.1. Lineage (GTDB taxonomy): Bacteria > Bipolaricaulota > Bipolaricaulia > Bipolaricaulales > Bipolaricaulaceae > 64-32. The sequence goes on from JAGGRX010000016.1 coordinate 5,788, forward strand.
TTCAGTGATGGTGATGTTCATGTACATCTTCGTCGGCCAGCACAACCCGGGGATCAGCGACCTTGTGGCCAAGCTCGGTTTTCCCTCTGGGATTGAGCCCGGCCAGTATTGGTGGGTCTTGCTTTTGCCACTCCTTATCGTGGCTGCGGGGACGTTTTCTTCCCTTCTCGCCGTGCTCTACGTGCGTTACTCCAAGGGGGAGGACCCTCAGAAGACGCTGATGAACGGGCTCATCATGGCTGCCGTGCTTACCGGGGTGTTTACCCTCATCATCTGCTGGCTCACCCCCGTCAACTTCAATCCGTTTTTCTGCGTGCTTGTGGGCCTGGCAGCTGGGGTAGCCATCGGCCGGCTTTCCGAGTACTACACATCTTACAAGTACAAGCCCACCCGGGAACTTTCGGAGATGAACCAGGCTGGACCAGGGGTGGGGGTGGCAGGCGGGCTTGCCGTAGGGATGCTGTCCACGTTCTGGCCCGTCCTGGTGCTCGCTGCTGCAACGGCCCTGACCTACTACATCGGGGGCCTTCTTGGAGTGGCATTCGCGGCCGCTGGGATGCTGTCGTTCGTAGGGATGAACGTGTCCATCGACTCTTATGGGCCGGTGGCCGATAATGCAGGCGGCATCGCCACCATGGCCGAGCTTCCGCCGGACGTGCGGGAGCGCACCGACGGCCTTGACGCCGTGGGTAATACCACCGCCGCCATCGGCAAAGGCTTTGCCATCGGCTCAGCTGCGTTCGCCGCCTTAGGGCTTATCGCCTCCTACCTTTGGTCCGCCATCGGCTCGGCCAATCAGGTGCTGCCACCCCAGGTGCCCCTGGTGGGTCAGATCGCCCCGAGCCTGTCCCCTACCGCCTCCTGGATCGACGTGGGGCCGTGGGTTTTGGTGGGGCTGATGGTGGGAGCCATGCTTCCCTACGTGTTCTCCGCCATCTTGATCCGGGGCGTGACCAGAACGGCAGACGTCCTCGTGCTTGAGATCCGGCGGCAGTTCAGGGAAAACCCCAAGATCCTGGAAGGAAAGGAAACCGCGGACTACCGGCGCTGCATCTCCATCACCGCAAGCGGGGCACTTAGGAGCATGACCCTGCCGGCCGTCATAGCGGTGGGGACGCCTCTGTTCGTGGGGCTTGTGTTCGGGCGGTACGCCCTGGCCGGGGTGCTATTCGGGGGGCTCCTTTCGGCCATTCAGCTCGCCATCTACTGCGCCAACGCAGGCGGCGCCATGGACAACGCCAAGAAATACATCGAGATCGGGCACTTCGGGGGCTCGGGCTCTGAGGCCCACGCGGCGAGCGTGGTCGGGGATACGGTTGGGGATCCCCTCAAGGATACCGTGGGGCCGTCCTTGGACATCCTGATCAAGCTGATGAGCGTGATCTCGCTTGTGTTCGCCTCTCTGTTCCCGGTGTCCCCGATCTTCATGTAGTTTTTCTGAGGACAAGTAAGCAAGGTAGGGGGCGCCGCCAGGCGCCCCCCTTTTAAAGTTATCGTGCCAAGCTCCTCTGGCGTGCCCCACCGGCCTTTTCCGCGATCGCGAAGTGCTCATCCCCGAAATGCCAGACCTCGTACCCGTGTCGTTTGGCGGCCGCGGATACAAGGAGGTCCACGGTGGGGATCCGCTTCCCTGTCCGCGCCAGTTTCCAGGCAATCTCGGCCCCCAACATGGCTTCCGCCCAGGTTAGGGGCAAGAAGATCAAGCTCGCGAGATCCTCGCGAACCATGTTATAGTCAGATTTCTTCCTCACACCGCTCAGCAGTTCCACCACCACCGGCGTCGTGGTGGCCACATCGTCACGCTCGAGGGCCGCTCGCACCTCCTCTTTAACCACAGCGGCGCCTTTGGGGTGGTAGAACTCGATCCACACCGATGTATCTATGAGCACCTTGGCCATTCAGCGGCCCTCCCGCAGCCGTTGCAGTTCCGATTGAGTCAGATCAAGCTCCACCTTCCCGGCGTGGGAGGCGATCTGCCGGCATCCTAGGCGCCTCACCAATTCGCGCAGTGCAATGTCCACCGTTTCTCGTTTGGTTCTGGCTCCACACAGCTTCCGAGCCGTCTCCAAAAGGCGGTCGTCAACGGTCAAAGTTATCCTCACCATTAGGATACACCTCCATTAGGCACATAGATATATACCCTATTGTGGTGCAAAACCAAGGCCACTGGGAGATGTCCGCCTTTTCGTTCCGCAGCGGGCTGACAGAGCCAAGACGAGGTTAGCTCTTTGGGAGCAGTCGTTAAGGGGCCTTACGGCACGCTTTTCTGGCGGAGACGAGGTAGCCGGTGAAGCCCACCATGCGCTCGAACGGGCGCACCCCCTCCCGCCGGCGCACCAGGATCTTCCGCTCCAGGATCTCCACCGCCTCCAGGGCCACGAAGCCCGCCTCTTCCAGGGCCTGGAAGGTCGCCTTGAGCTGCTCGGCGGTGGGGACGATGAGGGCGATGGGCCTCCCCGGGGCCAGGGCGGCATAAGCAGACGGGACAGCAAGCCAAGGTTCCGGAAGGTCGAGGAACACCGCGTCGGCGTCCTCCACCGGGAACGGGGCCCCGGCCTCGAGCACCTGTGCCTCCACCCGGTCCAGGAGGCCGTAGCGGGCGAGGTTGGAAAGGGCGTTCTCCAGGAAATCCTCCCGGCGGTCGAAGGTATAGACGCGCCCTTCCTTTCCCACAAGCTGCGCAAGCAGGATGGTGAAGGCGCCGGAGCCGGTGCCCATTTCGATCACCCGCGCCCCGGGGAAGAGGTCCAGCGCCAGGACTAACCACCCCGCATCCTTGGGGTAGACGATCTGGGTGCGGCGGCGCACCTTCATCATCCGCTCCCTGGCGCGAGGCCGAAAGGCGTAGAAGCGGTGGCCGGTGCTCGTGACGATCTCCGTCCCCTCGGGCCGACCGGCCAGCTCGTCGTGAGGGATCGCCCCCCGATGGGTATGAAGCACCCCGCCCTCCTCCAAGGTGACGAGGAAGGTGCGGCCCTTCCCCTCCTCCCAGAGGAGCACGGGCTCCCCGTAATCAAGCGGACGTGCCATGATCATCCGTGACGCGCAACGCGTGACGTGCCACCCTTTCCTTTAAGCGACAGAAGCGGCAGGCGCCTTCGGCGGCGGTGGGCATCCCGCAGCTTGGGCACTCGTGGAGGAGGACCGGCTCTGGCGGCTGGAACCGGTCGCGGACCTTCAAGAACTGACGCAAGAACGAGATCTTGGTCGATGGATACCGGTCCTCAAGCTGGTTCAAGACGCCCTTGAGCACGATGGACCGGGCGCCTTGGGCATGGGGGCAGTCCTCATGGAGATAGTGGATCCCGTTTATCAGGCAGTAGGCGGCCATCTCCCGCTCGGAGAGGAAGACGAGCGGCTTTACCTTCCGCACCAGTTTTCCCTCTTCCGGAAGCACCGGATACTGACGCGCCAGGTACCCCTCATCCCAGCGGAGGACGTTGCCGAGCAAGGTGGCCGCCTCGTCGTCCAAGTTGTGGCCGGTGGCCAGAGCCTGATACCCCCCTTCCCAGGCAGCCCGGTTCATGAGGTAGCGCTTGACCGTGCCGCACAGGGAGCAGGGTTTCCCCCGGGCGATGCGCGTAAGCTCATCCAGCGTGGCCCCGAGCTGCCCTGCAAGGGATACCACGTGCAACGTGAGGCCCCGCTCCTCGGCGAAGGCCTGGGAGACCTCTCGGGAACGCTCAGAATAGCCTCCGATCCCGAGGTCGATGTAAAGGCCGTCTGCCTGGTAGCCAAGCTTTGTGAGGATGTGCCACAAGGCGAGTGAGTCCTTGCCCCCGGACACGGCCACCAGAACGCGCTCCTCATGGGAGAACATGCGGAAGCGGCGGATGGCGCCCTCCACCTCCTTTTCCACCCGGGCCACCAGGTGCTCCGGGCACAGGCGCAAGCCCGCGTGCCTGAGCCGGATCACCGCTTCCCTGCCGCAAACCGAACACCTCATCTTAGCTAGCCCCTAACAATCACCTTAATGCTTTACACATGGACGAGGTTAGAGGGCTGGCAAGAGCTGGTCAAGGCGGGCAAGGTTCCGCAGAAGGAGCGGCGCGGCTCGCAAGTGAGGGCGCGGTGGCCATACTCCTCCACTGTTTCGGCTTTAGCCTGGCCATGCGGAAGGAGGCAGCCCGCGTCTCGGGGCTCCCCGTGATCTCCGTACGCGACCTGTGCGCAAAAGCCCTATCCGAGCTCTTGGAGTGATCACGCCACCTGAGTGGGATTCCTTCCCCGCAGGGGAGAGCTGTGGCGTGATGAGCCGGGCTTGGCCTTAGGTTTCCCAGGGGTGGGGGCGCTCCTCCAGGGCAGGCGGCGGGCCCAGGATCTCCGCCAGGACGATAGCCACCCGGGGATCCCGCCTTAGGATCCCCCGGATCATCTCCGCCAGAGCGTCGCGAGTTTCCATCTACATCCCTCCCGAAGACTCACCGGTGATCGGGGACTCCCCCGGGCCTTGAGTGGGTGGGGTTTCCCCCCGAGCGAGGCCCTCCCGCATCTTGGTGTCGGCCTGGATGTTCCGCAGCCGGTAATAGTCCATGATCCCAAGCTGACCTTTTCGAAAGGCCTCGGCGATGGCTCGCGGGATCTCGGCTTCGGCCTCGATCACCGCTGCCCGCCGCTCCCAGACGAGGGCCTTCATCTCCTGCTCCTGGGCGATGGCCATGGCCCGGCGTTCCTCCGCCTTGGCCCGCGCTACCTTGAGGTCGGCCTCTGCCTGATCGGTCTGGAGTTGGGCCCCGATGTTCTTGCCCACGTCCACATCCGCGATATCGATTGACAGGATCTCAAAGGCCGTGCCCGCATCCAGGCCCTTGTCCAGCACCACCTTGGAGATCGAGTCCGGGTTCTCCAGGACCTCCTTGTGGGAGTCCGCAGAACCTATAGCCGACACGATCCCCTCGCCCACCCGGGCGATGATCGTCTCCTCGGTGGCCCCTCCCACCAGCCGTTCGATGTTTGCCCGCACCGTGACCCGAGCGATGGCGAACAGCTGAATTCCGTCCTTGGCCACAGCCCCGATCTTGGGGGTCTCGATCACCCGCGGGTTGACGGACATGGCGACCGCGTCGTACACGTCCCGACCGGCGAGGTCGATGGCCGCCGCCCGCTGGAAGGTGAGGGGAATGTCCGCCTTATCGGCCGAGATCAGGGCGCGGATCACCCGTTCGACGTTCCCGCCAGCGAGGTAATGCGCCTCGAGCTCCGAGACGGAGGGTTTAAGCCCCGCCTTCCAGGCGGCGATCATGGGACCGATCACCTTGTGAGGGTTCACCTTCCTGAGGCGCATCCCAATGAGGGTCAATGGCCCTACCGGGACCCCGGCCGCCAGGGCCGAGATCCACAGCCCCACCGGCACAAAGTAGAAGAACAGCCACAGGACCAGGATGACTAAGACCGGAATAACTATTAACAGAACGTTCATGTCTCTCCCTCCTTTGCCTTGCGGACCACCTTGCGGTAGCCCTCGTCCTTTATCACCACGATGGGGGTTCCTTTGGGAAGAAAACCCTCCTCGCACACCACGTCCACCCGTTCTCCGGAGAACTCCCCCGCCCCAACCGGATGGAGATCGGTGACGGCCACCCCCCGGCGGCCGGTCCATGGGGTCACTGTGCTCCGGCGGGCACGGTCGAATGCATGCCCGGTGATCGCCTGCTGCAGTACCACCCCACCCAGCCTGAGCCTGGTCTTGGGGATCCTGGCGAGGATGAAGAACGAGGCTGAAAGCGAAACCGCCAAGGCTACAGACACCGCTAGTATAGCCCATATGGCCTGGTCGGGTTGGGTGAACGGCCCCACCATGGAGGTGTAAAAGCCAAGACCGATGAGCACCAGCCCTGCCAGGCCCGCCAGGCCGAAGTCGGTGGCCGTGAACACGAACACCTCAAGGACGATGGCCACTACTCCGCCTAGGAGAAACAGGATCGACTCCCAGCCCGCCAGGCCCACGATGAAGTGAGACCAGAGAAACAGGGCCAGGCTTGCCAGGCCCACCGTCCCGGGAAGCCCGAATCCCGGGATCAGCATCTCCAGGATCAGTCCGCCCACAGCGATCGCGATGAGGAGCCCCGCGATCTCGGGCCGCGTCAAGATATCCACCGCCCGGTCCACCCACCGGTACTCGAACTCAAACACCTGCGCCCCGGCAAGCCCGAGCAATGGGAAGAGCTCGTCCAGGGAGCTTGCCTTGCCATCGGAATAGCCCCACTCGGAGGCGGTTTCGGGGGTGAGGGTGAGGAGTTTTCCTCGCTCCACGAGCCCCTGGATTTCCACGTCCGGGTCCACCATGGCCTCGGCCACCTCCGGAGGCCGCCCCCGCAGCTCGGCAGTGGCCCGGAACAGAGCCCGGACCGCGGAGACCACCTTCTCCGGCGCCTGTTCCATCCGGCCCGAGGGATCGAAGTACACCGGCGTGGCCGCGCCCATCACCCCGCCGGGGGCAAAATAAATGCGCTCGCAGGCGATGGCAAGGAGCGCCCCAGCGGAGTACGCTTCCCGATCGATGTAAGCAATGGTGGGGACGGAAGCGTCCAGGATCACGTCCCGGGCGGCCGTGGCCGCGTCCAGGTACCCGCCAGGGGTAGAAAAACGGATCACCGCCGCATCTGCCCCGGCAGCCTTTGCCTCAGCAAGGCCTTTGGCAAGGTAAGTCACCGTGCCGGACCCGATTTCCCCTTTCACGGAGAGCACCCATACCTCCGCCCCCTTAGCGGACAGCCCCGCCCCAACTGCCAAAAGTAGAATTGCCGCGACAAAATTCCTCATCGATTTTTCCGGGATCATCCTAGGCTATAAAGACCTCTTCTGTCAAATGGATAACCTTCAGTTACTAGAAGTGGTTTCAAAACCCGTGTGTTTTCGGCTAATCTTGAGGTATGCGGGAGCAAGGCTATGAGCTGACGGATGAACAGTGGGAAAGGATTCGGCCGCTTTTGCCTCCGCCCGCCCGAACCGGCCGTCCCAGGGCCGATGACCGAAAGGTACTGAACGGGATCCTGTATGTGCTGCGCACCGGTTGTGCGTGGAAGGAGATGCCGCGGAAGTACGGGGCGTACGTGACGGCATGGCGGAGGTTGAAGAGGTGGCAGGAGGAGGGGGTATGGACAAGGATCTGGCAGGCGTTCCTCTCGAGCCTGGATGAGGAAGGGAAGCTTTTGTGGTCGCGGGCGTTCCTCGACGGGAGCTTCGTCCCGGCAAAAAAGGGGGAGAAGAGGTCGGATTGACCAAGGTGGGCAAGGGGACGAAGCGGATGCTGGTGGTGGATGGGAACGGGATTCCCCTGGCGCTCTCCATCTCCCGGGCCAGTCGGGCCGAGGTGAAGCTGGCCCAGGAGACTTTGGAACGGGTGCGGGTACCGCGGAGGAGGGGGCGTCCGAGGAAGAGGCCGGAAAGGCTTGTGGCGGACAAGGCATACGACTGTGACCGTTTCCGCGGCTGGCTTCGCCGCAAGGGGGTGATCCCCTGCATACCCCCGCGGAGGAACCGCAGAGGCCGGCGTAAAAGATGGGAGGATGAGTACAGGAAAAGATGGCGGGTGGAGAGGACGTTCGCCTGGCTCGGCAACTTCAGGAGGCTGGTGGTCCGCTGGGAGAGGCTGGCCATGATGTACGAAGCCTTCTGCATCCTGGCCTGCATCATCATTTGCTTAAGGGAACTTTTGAAATGACTTCTAGAGACTGTCTTAATGGGCCAACTTTCTCAACATCAACCTGGTCATCGCAAGATAGATCCAGGCTCCATTGTCTAGGGTAGGTATTCGTAGTCTTAACAAGCCTCCTCAAACGGCCCTGTTAAAAACATCCGTCCATGATGAGGTTGTGGAGCCAAGCGAAGGTCCA